>SESX01000134.1 GCA_004367365.1 Candidatus Acetocimmeria pyornia | reverse complement strand
CAACTCATGATCCTACCCGATTAACAGGCCGCTGAATACCGGGTCCAATTTTCATGCTTCGTGGCACCGCCTTATAATGGCAGCAGAGCTGCCTACCTGGAAACCTCACCCTTGCTGGGAGTACCGGTGGAATCATTCCCGGGACCGCTTTGCCCGTCGGAGGAGCCGGAACGATCAGGTAAGAGTGAGTCCTGCGACTGGATACGCAAGCTCGGCAGGAGGTCGGCCGAACTCCCGACGATAACCTGTTCTCCTTCCTCAAGCCCGCTTTTCACTTCTGCCACACGATCGTTCATGAGGCCGAGCTTAACCGTCACCACCTTGACGGTACCGTCGGGTTGGAGAACCTCAACCTTGGGCTTGCCGTCCTCTTCAAAAACTGCCTCCAAGGGAACCAAAAGTACATTTTCGGCACTGCCCGCATCGATGTAGGCCCTGGCCTGCATGCCAGGTCGCAGCTCGGGACCACCTTTGACCTTAATCTCTACGTGGAAACGGGTAATCCCTTCTTGACCCTGACCCATGGTGGAAACATGCTCCACTTCACCTTGAAAGACTTTCCCGGGAACAGCATCCAGAGTTACTTGGACAGGAGCACCCTGACGCACAAGCAAGACATCTACATCGTCAACACTCACACCCATGCGCATGTCAGAAGTATGATAGATGTAGCCCAACCACTCACCCGGTTGGACGGTTGCCCCAATTTCAGTTCCGAAATGAGCCACCACCCCGTCCATGGGAGAAGTTACCTCCATTTGATTGAACAGTGAGCGCAGTTCCTGGAGCTCTTCCTCCAGCTGGCGCAGCTTGTCAAGTTCCTCCTTGATGGTATCCTGGGCATCTTCCCCTGAGAGGGAGATCAGGGGATCTCCCTTCTTTACCTTCTCCATATTGTGCACATGTACTTCGGTAGCAATTGCCTCGGCCCGGCTTAATACTTTCTCCTCCTCAACATACCTCTCAATCCACGCAGGATACCCAATCCACCTGACATTGGTCAAATCAACCTCCCCGGCAGCCGAACCCACCGCACCCGAATCACTTACCAGTCCCACGTTTACCCTCATCCCAGGCTGTACAAGTCCGGGGTTTTCCCCTTCCAACGTCACCCAGTATACAAACTGGTACCGCTCTTCCCCGCTATCGGAACTACCTCTTCCCGTCAGTTTCGAGACCAGTTCTGGAACAGGGTCTGGATTTACATCTGTAACCCTTGCCTCCACAAAACCGTCAAACTGGGGAAAATTCAACACTGCCCGCTGGCCTATGGTAACATCTTGAAATTCGGCTGGGGTTAGTTTGGCGACAAGGCGAAAGCGGGAATCGTCAACAATTGTGGCCACGATCTCTCCCTTCTGCAGTTCGTCTCCCTCCTTTACCCTGAGGTCTGTCACCCTGCCGTCGATGGGTGCCTGAAGAGTAATACCCCGGGAAGGATCGACGAAATCCAGTCTGTCTGGGCTAACATTCATCAAGTCAGCCACCGATTGCCGCTGTGCCTCAATCTGTTCCTCCAGGTTCTCTATTCTTGCGGCCAAATCCGGGGACTTTAGTTTCACGACTACCTGCCCTTTCCTGACTTCGTCCCCTTCCTCTACCAGAATCTCATCGACAATAAAACCATAAGACCCGGAAAATGTCCCTGCCCGAGAACCGGGAACCCGGAGGCCGCCACCCTTCGACGGGTTCAGAGTACCGGTGGCTTCAACACCAACTGAGATATCGCCCCGAACTACGGGTTTTGTTGCATAGTCCAAACCCTTATCTACTTCCTCCGGAGGGGGTACCAACTGCTGGTAGACGTAGTATCCGCTACCCAGAACAAAAACAACAATGATGAGGATCGCCATGATACGCTGTAACATTTTCGCGCTAGAACCCCCTAAGAAACCATATTCGGAACCAACTGTTTTCGTGGACGCGCCTGGTCCGACGTTTTTAAAATCTCTTCCCGTTCTACCGCACCGTCCAGGAGGTAGATGATTCGCACCCCGTTACGTGCAATATACTCTTCATGGGTAACCTGAACAATGGTGATCCCCTCTTCGCGGTTGAGGCGCTGGAAAATAGCCATGATGCTCCGCCCAGAATGCGAATCCAGGGCCCCTGTGGGCTCATCGGCGAGTATCACCTCTGGTTCCCCGACCAGGGCGCGGGCTATGGCCACCCGCTGCTGCTCACCCCCTGAAAGCTGTGCCGGCTTGTGGTGTAAACGTTCCGCAAGCCCAACGGACTCAAGGGCTTTTACTGCGCGCCTCCTGCGTTCTCGACCCCCAACCCCACGATAAATAAGGGGTAATTCTACGTTGGCTTGGGCATCCAGTTGGGGAAGGAGGTTGAAACTTTGAAATACAAAGCCCATAAACCGGTTTCTGATATCTGCGAGACGGTTGTCAGCCAGTTTTTCAACGCGGCGCCCGGCAAGTATGTAAGTGCCTGTTGAAGGCTTGTCAAGACAGCCAATAATGTTGAGGAGGGTAGATTTCCCGGAACCCGAAGGCCCCATAATGGAAACAAAATCGCCCTTTTCAACAGTCAGGTTAATACCTTTTAGCGCATCAACCTTTATCTGACCGCTCCTATACTGTCGAGATATCTTGTTCAGTTCGATGAGAGGCAACTCAAA
Source organism: Candidatus Acetocimmeria pyornia (assembly GCA_004367365.1). GTDB lineage: Bacteria > Bacillota > Sulfobacillia > UBA3575 > UBA3575 > Acetocimmeria > Acetocimmeria pyornia. The sequence continues at coordinate 4,881 of SESX01000134.1, read as the reverse complement.
ATCCCCCCCTTTTCCGTGAGTACTCGTAAGGGCGTTGCAATCCTCACTAGTACGAAAACGCCCCAATGGCGCCGGCCTTCCTGCGCGGCGTCACGCTCACCGTATAGTTGTCATGAACCTCGGCGGCTCCCGGCCGCAGCCACAAACTCGCCCTCCGGGCTCAGATGCGTGGCTGCGGCTCGTCCCCCGACACCTGCAGTTTTTGAACTCGCTCGCTGTGCACCGCCCAGGAAGCCCGCGCCTACCCTTTCGTTGGCACCCCTGCTGCAGACTGCAACAACCGCCTTGCTCCTTATTTTCATCTCTCCGTTGTGCAGCCGCGCCGCAAGGCGCCACGGAGCACTAGTCTGAAAATGGCACTGGCCATCTTAATCTTTTGGGGTGCCGCCAAGGGTGGCGGAAAGGGCGCCTACTCTCCCCTGCGCTTCCCCCATCACCAGCAAACTGTAAGGCATTAAAACGGGGAATACAACGTTAACCCGAGACGATAATTTAGTTATCCCTCCCCGCACTGCAGAAGTCTGCGTCAACTCGTCTAATGTGAATTCTTGGCACGTATTCTTTATTCCTTCAGTGTAATCCCTGGCGAAGTCATGAGCCTCTGGAATTCCTCTAGAGAACCATACTGGATCAGAAAACGCGGTATGTCAAGGAAAGAAGCATCAGGAGTAAAAATACCGGGCCGGGTCGTGAAGAACATCTGGTAGCCCAGTTGTTGAGCAATAAACCGTGCCCGGTCACTAAAGGCTCCGTAGGGCCAGGCCAAGGCCGTAATCTGATGGTCGGTCTCCAGTTCCAACAGGTCTTTGGAGACCCTCAGGTCCTTCCGGATCCGCCTCACGTATTCGGAAGGGCCCTCGTCCGGACCGGGGAACACGGCTGGTTTTCCGTCTGAAGAACGGTGGTGATGGAGGTCAAAGGTATGAGACCCAACATCTATGAGGCCGCTCTCCTTATCCATCAACCGAATCTCGTGAAAACTGAGATGAGGCGACCAGACCAACCGCCTTGCCAGGCCTGGGGTAAGGCCGACAATGGGGAAAATAACAGCCCGAAACTGGTATTTGGTAAGGACGGGGTAAGCCCTGGTGTAAAAGGAACGGTAGCCGTCATCGAAGGTAAGTAAGACCGACTTTTTAGGGAAAGCGCCCTCCTGGTAATAGGTCAGAAACTCTTCAAGGGAGAGGGTACGGTACCCGTGGTTGTGGAGATACTTCATCTGGGCTTCAAAATCGGCTACGTTTATCTCCGAGCCGTTTTCTGGTGCACGGTCCACCAGGTCGTGTTATCCCAAGATAATTACGCCTGTAGGAGCGGCCTCAACACCTACGGCGTCAATCGATATGGTAAGAAAGAGCGACAGGCCACCTACTAACAACACGGGCAATACGAACCAATACCATCTTCGCGGCACCAAACCTAGCCCCCTTACATTTGCTCGTCCCGGTCAAAAACCAACCCACATCTAGTGTCTTCTGAATCTATTGTCTTCTTAAGGCTCCCTTGTCTTCTTAAAGCCCTCTGCCATCTGCACGCTGGCTCCCCACCAAACTGGGAATAACTCAAACAGAACCCCAAGAAACAGGGCCGCCAAAGAGCAGCCCAGACTGAAGCCGGGGTCAACCCCCCATGGCCCCTCTACGAGCGCAATTTCTTCACATTTGTAGAGACGTCAACACGGCCAAAAAGTTCCATCCCATCACATGATTGGATCACTGTCGGCCCTCCGGGCCTGCTGCATAACCGGTCTCGCTCCGGAGTAACCAGGCCTGTAACTTTTTATGATGCCACCCGATTAGGTCCCGCGGCATGTCGGTTTCAATTCTCATGCTTCGTTGTCCTGCCCTGTAATGGCAGGATGGATGATTGGTGCAAAAATACTGGTTCCGGTTTTGATGTCTCGTGGTACCGCCAGCGCAGCATGAACGATTGGCCCGAGAGTACCGCGTGGGGCCAGCCACGCATCTTCTGGCACCTCTATTTGTGGGTTCTTATCGGATATTTTAAATACCGTTCCTTTAAAGACTGGCAACATCGTATCTTCCTTGTTTTCATCAGTTTGTTGCTGTTTCTCTAGGGGTTGTCCGTCTTGTTTTAGTTGAGCCTCATTTCCCCTATCTATACAACCAAACAGAGAAACACTTAACAATAATATAAGTACAACCCAAAATTGATATTTCACGTTGTTACCTCCTGAAAAATCCCCTTGACTTTCTAGGCTGGGTTTATCCAGACCGTTTAGATAATCACAGATCATATGTCGGCAAGAAGCCGGGTTCTACTCTAATTTTTAGCTTTTTTAACTGTCAATCCTATCAAGCCGGTTATATTCAAAAACGTAGTATGCTGATCTTGGTTCTCCTTTGTCTGTGGTCACCTTGACTATTATTTGGTTGTTTTTCTTTTCAAAAGTGGTGGCAAATAAGCCGGTAGAAAGGGTCAATACCCATTTCTTTATGCAAGATGATGTTTATATCGGCAGTTTCAAAACTACCGTTTTGGAAGCGAAATACGAAAATCCCTAGGTTACTAGGGTCGGAATACTGAGTAAATAGTTCCGGCATTCCATCCTGGTTTACATCAGCAATTCCTAGGTTTCCATAGCTTTCAAAAAACACCCATTCCTCATTATTTTCATCGTAAATGATAAACAGCATTTAGGATTCGCTATATCTTCAATCGGGACAATTCCCCGAACCTCTAAACGATCTGGATAAACCCACAGCTTAACTTGCAACCTGTCAAGTAGTTCCTCCCAAGTCATTACTCTCTGTGGAAATCCGACCGTTAAATGTTTTTCATCGTGAACCTTCACAAAGGCAATATTTTCAGTAACGGTATTCTCATCCGGCTGGTAGCGGACATCAAATAGTTCTTCCTCAATCGCTTCTTTCACTACCGCGATATTCTGTTCCAGTTTGGTGAGGTTTTCCATCTCCGGCCAGTAATGTTCGTAACGCTTGCGAATGGCAAGTTCCTATTCCTTTAACTCATTGATTTGGCGTTTCTCCCCTATATAATCCTCGATTTCCCAACGCTCGTCATTAATACCGACGTTACTACCACCTAGTAAACTTATTACCCGCTGTCCTTCAATAATTGCAATACAGTTAAGGTCAAATGTGAAGTACGGATTGGCCCCGCGGAATGCCGGCTTCAATTCTCATGCTTCGTGGTACCCCCGGTACTGACGGCATGGACGATTTGTGCGGAGAAATCCCAGATGATGACAGCTTGATGAAACTGAATCTCTTTGAACAATTACTCAAGGTGGGGCAAACTAAGGGTGGTATTAATCCCCTGGCTGATGCCAGAATACCTGCCTTTATCTTCTATTCATGTCATGAAGCATGGTCTTGGCTGACTGGTGCTCCATGCCGCCTTGCTGTGCGGAGGTGCCACTGAGGATGAAAGCCAGGAACAAGCCGGTTGCTAAAGTCTGCATCATCAGGAGTGCCAACGAAGGACCAGGCGAGGCCTTCCTGAGCGGCGATCTGCGTAGGAGTTCAAGAACCACAGGCGGCGGAGGGCCAGCCGCAGCCGCCTGCCTAAGCCCGTTGGGCGAGTTTGTGGCTGCAGCCCGGAGCCGCCGAGGTTCGTAGTAGTAACTGCTGCTGGAAAATAGTAATGAGGTAGATAACCTCGACGGTAGCGGTGGTTGGTTAGCGGCCTCTGATAAAGTCCTTTAGAGCTTGAAAACGGGCTTGGGACCAGAAAACAGCAACAACGGAGGGAAGCACTTGATACGCGTAAGCCACCTTTACCATTCATATACCAATGATGACAACTATGCAGTCAAAGATGTTAGCTTTGAAGTCGAACGTGGAGAGATTTTCGGATTCTTAGGGCCCAGTGGTGCCGGCAAGTCTACAACTCAAAAGGTGTTAATAGGACTACTGCCGCTACAGCAGGGCGAGGCGATAATTAACGGAGTAGATATTCGCAAGGGATCCGGCGCCCTGTTGAACTCCATCGGCGTTTCCTTTGAGCAGGCCAATGTTTACAAGAAATTGACTGGGCTCGAGAACCTGGAGTTTTTTGCTCGCATGTTTGATGTTCCTACAGAAGACCCGATGAAGGTGCTCAAAATGGTCGGACTGGAGGATGCTGCGCACCAGCGAGCTGGCAGCTATTCCAGGGGAATGCTGCAGCGCCTCGTCTTTGCCAGGTCCATGATCAACAAACCGAAAATCTGGTTTCTAGATGAGCCCACGGCCGGGTTAGACCCGGGAACGGCCAGTGTTATTAAGGATATTATCTGGAGCAAGAAACAAGAAGGTACGACGATATTTCTCACCACGCACAACATGTTTATTGCTGACGAACTGTGTGACCGGGTAGCCTTTATTACTGATGGCGCGCTGAATGTTATTGATTCTCCACGCAACCTGAAGCTCAAGTACGGTCAGAAGTTCGTCAGGGTGGAATATATTGAGAACGGGCAAGACAGGAGCGAGATGCTGTCGCTGACTTCTAACGAGGACCGCAAGCGGCTGGCAGAACTCAGTGCCTCAGCTCAGATCGAAACCATGCACACCCAAGAAGCCACACTGGAGCAGATATTTATTAGGATCACCGGTAAGGAGCTGAGATAGCGTGAAGCGCCTGGGAGGCCTGCTAGTCAAAGATTTTAGACTAGCCTTTAGGAACTACTATCTCTTGATGGTCGTACTCATCGCCGTACTGCTAGTAGCTGTTACACATCTTGTGATTCCTGAGGAGATCAATGCGGAAGGCACCCTAGTTTACTTGGTCGAAAGCCAGCGGCCTGAATTCCAGCAGCTGGTTGCCTTGTTCAGCCAGAAACCAGGTGCCATTAAGGCTGGTTCCCGGGCTGAACTCATTGAAAAAATGCGCGAAACCAGCAATAGTGTAGGTATG
>SESX01000133.1 GCA_004367365.1 Candidatus Acetocimmeria pyornia | reverse complement strand
TGTGGTCAGCTCCCATCGGCGTGGAGGCATAAGTTACGCCGTTAGCCTTCACAGCCCGCGGATCGTAGGCAGGCATGGCCTGCCCTTTAACAGTGGGGACCCTAAGGACTCCAAAAACTTTGCCTGTGACCTCCGCCCCGTTGCCGATGACCTTACCCAATGTGGTCCCTTCTGCAATTTCTCTGATCAGGGATTCGGCTGCAGCTGCATCGCCGAATTCGATCACGCCAGCTTCCATGGCCACTCCTAGCGCGGCCCCGATTTCAATGGTATCGAGACCATAGTCGTTGCAAAGGTAATTCAGCCTGGCGATCCTATCTAGGTCATCGATACGGCAGTTGGAACCAAGAAGTCCCAGGGTCTCGAATTCCAGGGGTGAAACAATGACCTTACCCTTCTCATCGGGGAACACATTTGAACACTGGATCACACACCCTGCCATGCAGGCATGGGTAGGAAGCCCCTCACCACCACGCTTGGTGATAAGGTCGTACAACGCTTCACCGTTGATGCGGTCTGCCCCGTCAAACTTGCCCTGGGAGAAATTACAGGTTGGTAAACCTCCAAGTTCATTAACAAAGGACAAAACACCGGCGGTACCATACACCTTTTTACCCCTGATGGATGGACTGCGGGCGAGCTCCTGATTTAACTTCACGGCGACTTTACGGAACCTTGCCGCATCGGCATACTTAGGCGGTGTGGCCCCTGAATCGTCGATGACAATAGCCTTTAACCCCTTGGAGCCCATCACAGCACCCAAGCCGCCCCTTCCGCAAAACCGGCCGGGAACTCCGTCCTTGTCCGTGATTGCGATCCCAGCCGCTGCTAGTCTCTGTTCACCGGCCGGACCAATGGAGATGATCCCAACGCCGCTTCCAAACCGCTTGAAGAGGGCGTCAACCAGCTCATAGTTGCCCATGCCCTTCCATTCGACGGCTGGCAGGAGCTGCGCCTTCTTGCTGGTGATGTAGAGGACAAAGAGTTCATTGTCTGCAGGGCAGTCTTCCACGACGATTGCCTTGATGCCCAGCCGGGCTAACTTTTGGGCTGCGTTACCTCCACCGTTGCTTTCCTTGATGCCCCCGGTGAGTGGGCTCTTGGCCCCGATGGAAATCCTTCCTGAGCTTGACAAAAGAGATCCCCCTAGCAGACCGGGAGCAATAACAAGCTTGTTCCGGGGCCCAAGGGGGTGACACAGTGGGTCTACTTCATCAGATACAAGTTGGGAGGTAAGGGCTCGCCCGCCCAGAAGGACGTGATTGATGCTTTCTGCTTCCCGGTAGATGGTCTTGGTACCAACATTTACCCTCAGTATCGTTTTCATCAGAATCCTCCCCATCAGGCATTTTTCGCGTCCAACAAGCCTGAGGATTCATATTAAAGCCGGAACCGCATAGGATTATCTCCAAATGAACTAGAGCCTCTAAAGAAAATGTTAAGTCTATCGACCACCTCCGGCAGATTGTGGGAAAACGTTTTCCGTCGCGTGATAAAAAAAACTAATAGACGACTCAACATCTCGAAAAGAAAACGTTTTCCATTGTTCATTAAGACATATTTCTATATTGGCGGTAATATTCCTCCTTCTAACAGAATTTTTTCCTCTGAAACCCTTAACCAGCCAGGCAAATCCTGGCAACACCGTCCTTGCCCGGGAGCAGTGGGCTGTACCGGCGTTAGGGTGATAACACCGCCGGTGCTGAAAACCAGGAACAAGCCGCTTGCTGGACTGGCCAACAGGGAAACCAACCCACAGGTAGTAGTGCTCCATGCCGCCCTGCGCTGTGGAGGCACCATGAAGGATGAAAATTTGACCCGGTATTCAGCAGCCTGTTGATCGGGTAGGATCATGAGTTACACGCCCGGGGTGCTCCTCCACTTGCCTTTCTTATTTCTCGCCCCTTCGGGGCTGCGGCATAACCGGCCTCGTTCCGGAGCACCCCGGGCGAGGCAGATGGTGGCATTTTCGTAGAAGTGCTCCATGCCGCCACGACGGGCGGCACCACGAAGCATGAAAAAATTTGGAACAAGCCGGTTCTTTGAAGTCTCCACAAGAGGTACAAACAACCGGTAGGCGCGGGCTTCCTGAGCGGCGGTCAGCAAACAAGTTCAAGAACCGCAGGCGGCGGAGGACCAGGCGCAACCACCGCGGGTTTGTGGCTGCGGCCCGGAGCTGCCGAGGTTCATGACAACTATACGGTGAGCGTGACGCCGCGAAGGAAGGCCGGCGCCGTTGGGACATTTTCGTAGAAGGTGAGAGCTATGACCGTCAGGATTGACAAAGACCGCTGTCACGGCTGTGGTTGGACCAAGGAGGCCCTGTGTGAGCGGATTTGTCCCGGCAACCTCCTTTTCAAGGGGGAGGACGGCAAAGCAGCTCTCAGGGACAGCCGCGACTGCTGGGACTGCGCCGCCTGTATCAAAGAATGCCCGCGGCAGGCATTAAAAATGTCCTTACCGGTGCAGATCGGAGGGCGTGGTTCTACCCTCACGGCGATGAAAAAGGGGCATAAAATCGTGTGGATCTTGACTAAAGCCGATGGTAGTAAAGAACTCTTCGAGATTAAGAATGAGGGGGCTGTTTAGGACCACCCTCCAGGACGGGAGATGCGGGGATAACCTAAGCCTTTAAAGGAGGCAGGTAATGATGAGTATTGCACCGCACGGCGGGAAACTGGTCAACCAGGTATTGACAGGGCGAGAGAGGGAAAGGGCCTTGGAACGGGCAGGGAGTCTAAAAAGAATCGTCCTGGACAGTTGGGCAAGGTCGGACTTGGAATTGATTGCCACGGGTGGGTTCAGCCCATTGACCGGTTTTTTGAAACGGGAAGATTACTTGGGTGTGGTCAATGACATGCGGCTTGCCGACGGTACGGTGTGGAGTATTCCCATTGTTCTGGGGGTCTCACCCGAGGAAGCCAGGGGTTTGAAAGTTGGTGAAGAAGTGGCCTTGGTCAATGAGCAGGGTGAAATTCTGGGCCTGCTGTACGTGGAGGACAAGTATGAATACGATAAGGAAATAGAGGCCCAGCTGGTCTACAGGACAACTGATGATGCTCACCCCGGGGTGAATAAGCTTTACGCGCGGGGAGATGTTCTCTTGGGTGGGGAGATTGAACTCATTAACCGTACCAAGCCGGAAAAGTTTCCGGAACTGTACCTCGACCCTGCCGATACCCGGCGCATTTTCAAGGAAAAGGGCTGGATGCGGATTGTGGCTTTCCAAACCAGGAATCCCATTCACCGGGCCCACGAGTACTTGCAAAAATGTGCCTTGGAAATAACCGATGGTTTGTTTTTGAATCCGCTGGTAGGTGAAACCAAGAAGGATGATATACCAGCTGATATCCGGGTCAAATGTTACCGGGTTCTACTGGAAAAATACTATCCTAAGGACCGGACTTTCCTGGCTGCCTTCCCCGCGGCCATGCGTTACGCAGGACCCAGGGAGGCTGTCTTCCATGCCCTGGTACGAAAGAATTACGGTGCTACCCACTTTATTGTGGGCAGGGACCACGCAGGTGTAGGTACCTATTACGGGACCTATGATGCCCAGTTGATCTTCGATGAGTTTGAACCCGGTGAACTGGGGATCACCCCCTTGTTTTTCGAGCACAGCTTTTTCTGCAGGGCCTGCGGTAACATGGCTTCCAACAAAACCTGCCCCCACGGCCAGGAAGACCATGTTTTCTTAAGTGGAACGAAAGTACGGCAAATGCTGGCTGAGGGCGAAATGCCGCCCGAAGAATTTACCAGGCGGGAAGTGGCCGAAATTCTGGTTCAATATTATCAGAGCAAGGTTCGGGGAGGATGACCGGCCGAAGGGGGTCCTCAACCTCATCACAAGCTTCGTGAAAGTTTTCCGGTTCCCTGAAGCAGAGCTCGGTAAATCGGGATCACCAGGCTGGGCCTAAAGGGTCTCAGTGGGTCCGTCCTTACCGGGCTCTTGTTCACCGGGCGAAATTATATCACTCCTTGGGAAGATAGTGGCCTTGGGGCCAGCCGATTGAAAAAAATGAAAAAAATGAAAAAAGGAACTCCTTGGTGCTTGTTGAATTCCTACCATACCAGGTTGAAAACTAAAGGAATTTGTGGGTTTAGGGTGCTGGTCTGGGAATCTCCTTTTGCAATAAAGCATTTAGTATCGAGCCTATCGTCTTTTCGAGGGTGTGCTTTGGGCCCGGGTTCGTGAACTTTGTCACATGTAGAGGGGTGTGCGACCTCTTCTTGGAGTTGAAAACTATGATTTTATTAAAAGCTTCAGGTTCAAAGCTGGGATTACGGTCTTTAGCTGGATCTCTCTTTGTAATTTCTCTCCTGGTTCTATCGTTTTCCCCCCTGGCCTGTTCCCATCGTGAGCAGGCCGGGGCTATTTCGGTTCAGCTCAAGACGGGACCGAAGATTTCGATTCCTGATTCAGATTTAGAGAGGGAGGATCACTTTCGTATCGGGTTTGCAGCGATCTTTTCGCCCAGGGAGACGCTGAAGCATTACACTGGACTTGCCGATTATCTCAGCACTAAACTGGGGAAACCGGTAGAAATGGTTCAACGTTACACCTATTCTGAGATCAATCACCTCCTCGAAGCGGAAGAAATTGATCTTGCTTTTGTATGTACCTTTGCCTATGTAACAGGTCAAGAAGAGTCTTACATGGAAGCCCTGGCCATACCCTTAGTAAGTGGGAAGCGGGAGTATCAATCTTTCCTGATAACGCGTAGTAACAATACTTACAAGGACCTGGGTGACTTTCGGGGCAAAACCTTTGCTTTTACGGACCCTTTGTCATTCTCAGGCCGCAATTACCCCCTGTACGTCCTTTGGAGTCGTGGTGAATCACCGGAAACCTTTTTTAGCAGTTACATTTATACGTACAGTCACGACAATTCCATTAGGGCTGTGCTCGAGGGATTGGTTGAGGGGGCCGCGGTTGATAGCCAGGTTTATGAGCAATTCCTCGCGAACCATCCGAACCTGAAAGAATATTTTAAGGTCATCGACAGTTCTCCACCGGTGGGGAATCCTCCTTTTGTTGTTAACCCGAAGATGTCATCTGCGAAGAAAGAGAAGCTCAGGGAGATCTTGCTCAAGATGCATCTTGACCCAGAAGGCAAGAAGGTCCTGGAGCGGATCGGTTTCGAACGCTTCGTTCTGCCTCAAGATGAGAGCTACGACTACATCCGAAAAATTAAGTCTGAAATGGGATCGTAACTATGAGGGTATGCAGAAACTTTGCCAGCTTAGTCCTCAGAAAAGTTCGCGCTGTCACTGCACTTGCCTTAAATGTTAGTATCAAAGGGAAGATCATGGGCATGGTTTTAGTCCTGATTATCTCTTTTGGGTTGTGGACGACCCTCCAAATCAGGCATATCGTTGGAGATTCCATGTCCAAGGAACTGGGTAATAAAGCCATATCCATTGCTCGTGATCTTGCGGCCCGGAGCGAGGAACTGGTTCTCATCAACAATACGTATGCTCTACATTCCCTATTGATGGATACACTGGAGAACAATCCCGATCTCCTCTACGCCTTTATTATCAATCAAAACGGACGGGTTATCGCCCATACTTTCCAAGAGGGCTTTCCACTTCAGCTTTTGGAGGTTAACCAGGTACTGGAACCTGATACGGCACGCCTGCAGCTTCTGTCTACAGAAGAGGGCATCATCCGGGATGTCGCTGCTCCCATTGCACATGGTTACGGGGGCGTCGTTCGCATTGGCATCACAGAAAAGTCAGTTTACCGAGTTATGGACCAAGTATCCGAAAGCGTAATCACAATTGTCTTTTTCCTTGGGGCGCTTGGCGTGGGGCTATCGTACCTTCTCACCTTCTTGATGACGCGGCCCATTGCGAATTTGGTCAGCGCTACCGAGGACGTGACCAGGGGGAATCTAGAACGCAAGGCCCGGGTATATTGGGATGACGAAATTGGTCGTTTGGCCAAGAGGTTTAACGAAATGACAGGTAATCTCAGTCGGGCACGCGGTATTAGAGATAAACTCTTAAAAAAGGTTATTTCCGCCCAAGAAGATGAACGCCGCCGTATCTCACGAGAGCTCCACGATGAAATTGGCCAGGCTCTCACTGCCATGGCAGTACAGCTCAAGGTACTGGAAAAGGAATTTGCCTGCTCAACGACCGCTGTCACAAGGATCGAGGCGATACGCAGTTTGACCGAGGAGACAATCGAAGAGTTGAGAAGACTTTCTGCCCAGTTACGACCAGCTTCCCTTGATGACCTGGGCCTCATCACTGCGCTCAAGGATTTTGTTAGAAAATTTGGCGCGCATTTTAATCTCGAAGTTGACCTTTACACGCGAGGGTTTGAGAATTTAGAGCTTGCTGACGCCGTTAAAATTGCCGTCTACCGAATAATTCAAGAAGCACTCACGAATGTTGCTCGGCATGCCCAGGCGAATAATGTGAGTGTGATCGTCGAATACCGGGATGGGTACATCACGGCCATTGTCGAGGATGATGGGGTCGGTTTTCGTGCTGACTCCGAGGAAGATTTACCCACTGAGAGGTTGGGTATCTTGGGCATGAAGGAGCGTTGTCACCTGTTTGGAGGCTCCCTCACAATCGAATCTTCAAGTCAGGGAACGTGCGTTTACGCTCGTATTCCAGTAGATGGGGGGGATAGTTCAGGTGGGACAGGCGGTAACGGGTAATGAAAATGGTCGGATCAGCATCCTGATCGTTGACGATCATGCCGTGCTTCGGGCAGGCCTTCGTGCCCTGTTGAATTCCGAGCCTGATTTAAGTGTGAGCGCCGAGGCGGAAAGCGGAGATGAAGCTATCCAGCGGTTCAAAGATACTTGGCCCGATGTGGTGCTCATGGATATTTCCCTGCCTGATATCGATGGTATTGAATTGACCCGTCGGCTTACTGCCGAGTTTCCGCAAGCCACGGTAATTATGCTCACAATGTACGAGGATGAAGAGAGATTGCTCGAGGCCTTTAGAGCAGGGGCTTCGGGCTACGTAACAAAAAGGGCTGCCGGCAGTGAACTGATTCGGTGCATAAGGGCGGCTCACGCGGGTGAGGTTTTGCTACCTTCCCAGATAGCAAACACCCTGATTTCTCTCTTCAAGGACCATGATAAAATCAAGGCTAGTGATAAAAAGGCAACTACAGCCAACAGCAACCTTCTCAGTAGTCGTGAGACCGAGGTGCTGAAGCTAACAGCCCTCGGCTACACCAACAAAGAAATTGCGGTAACCTTGGTAATCAGCACGAAAACCGTAGAAAGTTATAAAGTGCGGATTATGAACAAACTTGGCTTGAGCAAACGTTCAGAATTGGTGCGATTTGCCCTTGACCAAGGCTTGATTGAGTGAAATACGGTGGAGTTTTTAAGCTGCCTACTCCTAGTTCTCTCTTCCTTTTGGGGGGTCTCGGCGGCCGGTTGTTGACCATGCTGTTTCTTGCACTGTCCAAGTGACAGTGATTATTTTGTTCGCCCAGCATGTCTGCTGAGCCGATGAGCTGAAAGAAGCTCTGTCGCCTAACCAGCG
>SESX01000132.1 GCA_004367365.1 Candidatus Acetocimmeria pyornia | reverse complement strand
CTGAACGCCCTGGAACCCAAGGAACGCCAGCGGGCCGTAAACCAGGTCAAGAACTGTATCCGGGAGGCATACCAACTGGGTGCCAAGCAGATCAGGGTTGCGGCGGGAAAAGACCCCGGTCCTGGTCAGCGGGAAGAAGCCAAGAAACTCTTGGTGGATTCACTGCACCAAGTTCTCGAGTATGCTAAGGAATTTGGTTCCCCCGATATCACCCTCAAGGTTTTTGACCGGGATATCGACAAGGAGTCCTTGATCGGACCTGTTGATGATGTTCTGGAGATCGCTAAGGTCCTGTGTCCTGAGTACGAGAATTTCGGCTTGTTGTACGACCTGTCGCATTTCCCGCTCCTCAGGGAAGACCCGCAAGCTGTTATCCCCCGCGTGAAGCAATATTTGAAGTCGGTTCACATTGGTAACTGTCTCGTACGTGACCGCAAAGATATTCGATGGGGTGACCTGCAGCCTAGGTTCGGGATCCCCGAGGGCGAAATCGGTGTGGAAGAGGTCGCCGAGTACTTCCGGCTTCTGGTGCAAGAGGGCTTTTTAAACCGCCAAGACCGGCCAATTGTCAGTGCCGAGGTCCGGCCGTTGCTGGAGTACGAAACATCAGAAGTGGTCCTGGCGAGCACCAAGCGGGTCATCCAACAGGCCTGGGCTCTGGCCTGACGCAGGTCAGGTCAGGGTTAGTATTTTAGGGTAAGTATTCGAAATATTGAGGAGAATGCCAGGCAATGGCAGCCTGAGGTAAGAACCGCGGCTTGGAGAAGGGAAGCGAGAGGAAGTGAGGTCTCTCATGGGCAAGGCTGTTGCGTTGGTTGCAACACTGGATACGAAAGGCGCTGAGTTAACGTACCTGCGTAGTGTCCTGGCCAAGATGGGAGTAGGGTCGGTTGTCATCGACATTGGAGTGTTTCCGCCTGAGGGGCTGATTCCTGATGTTCCGCGGGAGAAGATTGCCGAGCTTGGTGGCCAGGGGCTGGATGAACTCAAGAACAAGCGCCGGGACGAGATCATGCGTGTCATGGGGGACGGCCTGAGAAAATGCCTCCTCGACCTCTATCGGAAAGAAGAGATCGGGGGGGCCCTCGCTGTTGGCGGTAACCAAGGGACGGCAGTAGCCTCCATGGGGTTCCGCGGCCTGCCTTTTGGTTTCCCAAAAGTAATCGTTTCTACGGTGGCCTCAGGGAACGTGCGGCCCTACATTGGGCACAAAGACATTACCATGATGTTCTCGGTTGCCGATTTCCTGGGTGGGGTGAACGCTGTTATCAGGCCTGTCCTCGATAACGCAGCGGCAGCAGTGGGAGGGATGATGAGGGAGAAACCGGTGGTCGGCCCCGAAGACCAGAAGAAGGGGAGGATCGCGACCACAGCTTTTGGGAATACCCACGGGGCAGTGGTCAGGGCCAAGGCCCTCCTGGAGGAAGCCGGTTACGAGGTGATTCCATTTCACGCCTCAGGGGCATGTGGGTCGGCCATGGAGGAACTGATTGCTGCCGGGTATTTTACTGGAGTCCTTGACCTTACCACCCACGAGCTTGTAGGAGAGGTGCTGGGCCATGACATTTACACCCCGGTCTTACCGGGAAGGCTTGAGACCGCCGGCCGGGAGGGTATTCCCCAGGTTGTGGCCCCAGGAGGCTTAAACTACTACTGTTTCGGGCCCGTGGAAAGTGTTCCAGGGTTTCTCCGGAAACGGGCAACACATTACCACAACCCTTACAACACCAATGTCAGGACAACACGGGAAGAGTTGAATAAACTGGGGGAGGTCATGGCCGGGCGGCTCAATGCCTCGAGAGGGCCTGTTGCCGTGGTGATCCCCTTACAGGGCTGGTCTGAGAACGGACGGGAGGGAAAACCCCTTTATGACCCTGACGCCGACCGGGCCCTGGTTGAGGCTTTGCGGCGTTACCTGAGAAAAGAGATACCGTTGATTGAAGTGGATGCCCACATTAACGATCCTGGGTTCGTGGAGGTTGCCGTTGAGCAGTTACTGTCAATGATGGAGAAAAAGAAGTCTTAAGGAGGGTTTCAGCATGGGTAGCCCGGTGATTCCCGAGACGATGCGCGCTGCAGTACTGTACGGACCAGAAGACATCAGGATTGAGGACCGCCCGGTTCCCAAGCCGGGTGTGGGAGAAGTGCTCGTGAAGGTGGCAGCCTGCGGGATCTGTGGAACAGACATCAAGATCATTACCAAGGGGATGCCCAAGATGCCGCCCTACGGGGACTTCATCTTTGGTCACGAGTGGGCCGGCACAGTGGTTGCCCTGGGAGAAACCGTAGATGAATTCAAGGTCGGCGACAGGGTTGCCATTGAGGCCCATAAGGGCTGCGGTCGGTGTGAAAACTGCCTGGACGGTAAGTATACGGCCTGTTTCAACTACGGCCGGCTTGAAAAGGGTCACCGTACTTCCGGCATGACGGTGAACGGTGGCTTTGCGGAATATGCAGTGCATCACGTGAATTCGGTTTATAAGATTCCTGATAATATTGGTTTTAACGAAGCTACCTTTGTCACCACTGCCGGGTGCGCGCTCTACGCTCTTGATGTTGCCGGTGGCTACATTGTGGGTGATACAGTTGTCATCATTGGCCCCGGACCGATAGGACTAGCTGCCGTTCAGGGGGCAAAAGCCTTGGGGGCCGAAAAGGTCATCCTCACGGGAACCAGGGAAGAAAGGTTAGCCATCGGCCGGTACTATGGTGCTGACCACACCATCAACGTCAAGGAAGAAGACCCGGTCGAACGCATCATGGAGCTCACGGGCGGAAAGGGTGCTGATATCGTCCTGGAGTGTGCGGGAACCCAGCAGAGTTTGAATCAAGGCCTGCAAGGAGCTAAGAAAGGGGGTGTTATGGTACTAGTAGCTTTTTATAAGGAACCGGTTACCATCGACCTCAGTCACGCTGTCCTGAACCAGATCAAGATCCTTTCGGTCCGAGGAGAAGGTAATCAAAACTGCCGGCGGGCCCTGGCAATGCAGTCACAGGGGAAGATCAAGACCGACAAGATTATCACCCACTCCTTCCCCCTTGAAGAACTGAACGAGGCGATTCAAACATTTGTTGAACGGCGTGACGGAGCCATGAAGGTAGTAATCAATCCTTGAGCTAGTGACAGAGAAAATCCGTTATGCACGGGGCAAAGGAAGCAGGCGGATGAAGGCAGGTTAAGAAACCTAAAATTAAGGGGGTTGCTGAAAGTGAAACGCTGGCTACCGTTATTATTAATCATCAGCCTCTTGGTTCCGGCGCTTCTAGTAGGATGTACTAGTGGTGACCAGGAAGCAGCACCTGGTACCAATGGCGAGGAGGCAGATGAGAAAAAGATCGACTTTCCGACGAAACCGGTGGAAATTACAGTATTATTTGGGGCCGGTGGGGGTCAGGACCTGATTGTGCGGAAGCTGGCCGAGATTGGTGAGGAGAAGCTGGGACAGCCCTTCGTGGTTGTCAACCGCACTGGTGCCGGAGGTGCCGTTGGATACACCTATGTTAAGGACCAGAAGCCGGACGGCTATAACATCGTAGCCAGTTCAAATTCCATTTCCACCGCTTACCATAAAGGAAACATGGATTTTGACTACCGCACCTTCCGGGGAATCGCCATGGTAGTTAAAGAGCCCGTATCCATTGCCGTCAAGGCCGATGCCCCGTGGAAGACACTGGATGAACTCTTTGCCTACGCCAAGGAGCATCCAGGCGAGATCAAGATCGGCAATTCGGGAGTAGGGTCCTTTACTCACCTTACAGGTGTCGCCGTATCGAAGTTCTATGGAGCCGACGTGGTTCATGTGCCCTTCGGGAAAGGGCTGGCCGTCTCGGCCCTCTTGGGTGAAAAGATCGATGCCAGTGTCCAGCTGGCGGCTGAGGTTATGAACCAGGTGGAGGCAGGCACGGTACGTCTCTTGGCCGTCACCGGTGACAAGAGGATCGAAGCTGCTCCTGATGTCCCGACCCTCAAGGAGTACGGGTATGACGGGAACCTGACCTTGTACCGGAGCTTCCACGCTCCCAAGGATACTCCTGACGAGGTCATTGCCATCCTGGAAGAGGTATTCAAGTATGCCGTTGAGTCCGAGGAATTTGCCGAGTTTGCCAAGGAGCTGGGTGTCCAGGTATCGTTCATGGGCGCAGAGGAACTGGACGAGTTTGTAGCCAAGGATGATGCCGATACTGCCAGACTCATGGAGCTCATCGGGTTGAAAAAGTAGTGGTGGTGCTCTGGCCGGGAAGCCCTTCCAGGGCTACCCGGCCGCCTGAAAGAAACGGATTTGAGAGGAGTCTTACTGATGAAAAGGTCGGATCGGTGGGTGGCGGTGCTCCTTCTGGCTTTTTCCGTGTGGTGGGGCTACCATACGGCAAACCTGCCTTCTGCTACGATGGCTAACGCCCCGGGTCCGAGGTTTTTCCCCTGGGTACTGGTCGGAGCCCTGGCCCTGCTCAGTCTGCTCCTGTTAATCACGAGCTTGAAGACAGGTGCTGACGAATCGAGGAGGCCGGAGGCCAACGGCGGGATTGGAAGGCAAAAGTTGAAGAAACACGTGGCAGTCTTTTTCATCATCTTTATTTATATTGTCTTGGTGGAAAACATTGGTTTCAGACTGGCTACCTTTCCTATCCTGCTGATTATCCTGCGGCTGGTGATGGGACAAAAAAGCTGGGTGGTTGGAATCGGTACAGCCGCAGGCATCACGATGGGCATTTACCTGGTCTTCCGTGTTTTGCTTGGGGTACCGCTGCCATCAGGCAATCTCTGGTAGCCCGTGCTCAGCCCAGGTTTTGCCAAACTATCTTAGAGCAGGAGGGCCACTATGGTTTTGGATTATTTGCTGGCGGGGATGAACCTTGTTACAGACGTGCAAGTACTGGCCTTAATCGTGCTAGGTGTGACGGTAGGGATCATGTTCGGGTCCATGCCTGGTTTGACATACTCTATGGGTATCATCCTCATGCTGCCGTTAACTTTTCAACTTGAATCCCTGCCTGCGGTAGCGCTGTTACTGGGTGTATATATAGGCGGGATGACCGGTGGCTCTGTTTCGGCCATTCTACTGGGAATTCCGGGAACACCTTCAGCAGCGGCCACCGTATTGGACGGATTCCAGCTCACCAAGCGTGGGGACGCGGCCAAGGCTCTCGGTACAGCTGTGTTTTCCTCGATTCTTGCCGGCCTGCTAAGCCTGGTGGTATTGGTACTGGTCGCCCCCCAAATAGCCAGGATCGCCATTAAGTTTGGTCCGGCCGAAATTTTCGCCCTGGTTGTTTTTGGGTTTTCGACCATCTGCGGTGTGTCTGCAGGCAATTTGCTCAAAGGGCTTATTTCAGGTGTTATTGGCCTGTTGGTGATGACCATTGGATTGGACCCCGTGATGGGGGTCCCGCGTTATACTTTTGGTATGTCTAGGCTCATGTCCGGTGTCGACCTTTTGGCGGCGATGATCGGGATGTTTGCCATCCCCCAGATCATCGCGAATTTCACTGCATCGGATAAAGAAGTCTACGTTGTGGACCAAAAGGTTAGCGCCAGCTTCCCATCCTGGTCAGAAATTCGGCGCATGCTCCCCTTAATGATCAGGTGTGCCCTCATTGGAATCGGAATTGGCTCGATTCCGGGGTCGGGCGGGCCGATTGCAGCCTTCCTAGGTTACGACCAGGCTAAGCGGAAGCAGGGCGCGGGAGGTGCTGACAAACCTTCCCTTGAGGGAGTGGCAGGACCAGAAGCGGCCAACAACGGCGTCACCGGCGGGGCCCTAATTCCGCTCCTTACCCTGGGTATCCCGGGCGACCCTGCTACGGCCATTCTCCTGGGGGCCTTGGTTATTCACGGGCTGCGGCCGGGGCCGTTGCTCTTTAAGGAGTACGGGGATTTCGTCTACGGTGTCTTTGTTGCCATCTTCTTGATTAATCTCGCAACCTTGTTGATTCAGTTCTTTGGGATCAGGTTATTCGTGAAGATCTTGGGCGTCCAAAGGTATTACCTTTACCCGACGATTTTGGTCTTGTGTGTTGTCGGGGCCTTTGCGGTGAACAACAACTTCTTCGACGTCTACGTGATGTTTTTCGCGGGGGTAATGGGGTACCTACTTCAAAAGTACGGGTTCCCGACGACACCGGTGATCCTAGCCCTGGTCCTGGGGCCGACCATTGAGGATGGGTTCAGGCGGGCCCTGATCCTTTCGTCGGGAGACCTCTTGGTTTTCGTGGAAAGTCCAGTTAGCATCATCTTCCTGAGCCTGACGGTTCTTGTGCTGGCGAAATTCTATCTTTCGAGTGGTGGGTCACGCCAGCCTGGGGCCAGGCAGCCCAAGGCGTAAAAGCGTTAGGGTAAAGGCAAGGCCAGGTTTCCGCGGGTATCCCTGGAAACCTGGCCTTAAAAATTGTTGCCTTAAAGGTCAGTGCAGATGCCTGCAGGAATTAGCCGCCTTCGTAAGGTGGGAAAATTGCCACCTGGGCGCCGTCATGGAGCTCCCGTTGGCCAGTTGCCGTGGTTCCATCCACCAAGATCGCCATTGACTCTGAGTCCTCCTCCAGCCCCAGTTCCGCAAGGAGGGCTTTAACTGTACTCCCTGGCGGGAGAAGGAATTCTGCCTCACCACTGTTATTGGGATCAGCGAGCCTGCGCCTGAAATCACCGAAGAGCTTCACGGTTACCTTGATCATTGGCAATTTGGGTCACCCCCCTTCCCTTGCCGCTCCCAAGGCTCAGACTGCTTCTAGGGTGCCACCAAGGCACTGATCCCAGTCTAGACCTTCCTTCTTCGGGGCGCTGCAGTGGTGCGGAAAACCCTGAAGACCGTCGCCATATACATCAGCCAGGGCCGCCCCTGGACCGGCTTTCTTTGTGACTTGAGACCCACTGTATAACCGGTCCTTGCGCGGAGCAACCCTGGCCTAGAGCTCTTGTGGAGTATTGCCCCTCATTTTCATCCAGAGCGGGCTACCCTCTCAGGGGTACGGGCGACTGCCACAAAAATCTCCTCATGGAGCCGGCCTTGGCCGATGGTGTCAGGCCCACTGTACAATTTGCAGTCAACAGGGCCGGGCCTAACCGTCTACCTGCACCATTAACGCCGACTGTGCCAGCCTGTTTGTTCTTAAGTTTCGATTTCTGCTATGCCTCTTGTCACGGTGCGTGGCCTGCTTGCCCATCAGCTCAATCAAACATGGCATCGATCTCATCGTAAGAAACATCGAAGACATCCCCTACATCCGGAAGGGATTCTTCGTGCATGTAGTCGGGCAAACGGTCATGGGCATGGGTGAATCCAGCCCTCCGGTTAAATTTGCGCTCCGTGTTGATGGTCCAGGCGCCGAGTTTCTCAACGAAGTCAGCCTCTACCTTCTCCCCGGTTGCCAGGGCAACCATCTCTGCCAGCTGGTCGAGCCTGGAGTTGTAGACAGTCCTGGTGAAGACACACAGCCCCAGGCTGTCGTATCCTGCTGTTACCTTCTGGCTTTTCTTCGAAACCTCGACCTTGCCTTCCGGGTTTCTGGGCTCGGGGGCGCGGATGAGGTTGGCTG
>SESX01000131.1 GCA_004367365.1 Candidatus Acetocimmeria pyornia | reverse complement strand
AGTGTCCCTCGGCCGCAGCCCTCTAACCCATCGGGCTCAAGGCAGGCTAGAAGGAATTTTTATCCTCCTTGAAGAACCCCACATATGCCTGAAAAAACCTGGCAAATCTAAACTGTATCTTTGAAGAAAGGAGTGAGAGCATTGAGTTTGCCACACCTCTCTTCCCCAGTTCAAATTGGACCTGTCCGGGCCAAGAACCGGATCATGATGGCCCCGATGTGTACGAATTTTGCCGCCCCGGACGGGACCGTCACCGAGCAGCTCCTGGACTTCCTGGAGGAAAGGGCACGGGGCGGCCCGGGGATCATCCTTCCCGGTTATGCCTATATCGATGACAAGGCAAGCAAGGCCGCCATGAACCAGCTTTCCGTCTCCCGGGACTCCCTGATTCCAAAACTGGCCAAGATCCCGGAAGTCATCCACGCCCATGGGGTCCTGACCTTCTTGCAGATTGCCCATGGTGGACGCAGAACTAGTTCCCGGATTATGGGGCACCGACCCCTGGCACCCTCGGAGGTGCCCATGCCCGGATCCACCGAAACCCCCCGCACCCTCACCGAAGAAGAAATCGCCCAGGTTATAAAATCCTTCGGCATGGCAGCGCGGCGGGCACAGGAAGCCGGCTTTGACGGGGTGGAGCTCCACGGTACCCACGGGTACCTGATTTCCCAGTTCATTTCTCCCCATACCAACCAACGCCGGGACCTTTACGGTGGGGACCTTTCCCGCCGCATGAACTTTGCCCTGGAGGTTCTTCAAGAGGTCCGGTCCGTGGTCGGACCAAATTTCGTGATTGGTTTTCGCCTCACCGGGGACGAATACCTTGAAGACGGGGTTACCTCGGCACTAGCCGTTGAAGCCGCCAAGATCCTTGAAGAGGCCGGTATCCATTACATTTCGGTTTCGGCCGGTTCCGGTGAACCCGGACTTGGTGCCAGCAGCAGTCATCCCTGCTATGTTCCACCCGGCCAGCTCGTGCACCTGGCTGAAAAGGTTCAGAAGGCCGTCAAGGTCCCTGTTGCCGCCGTGGGGTCTTTAGCCGACCCAGAAACAGCGGAGCAAGTGTTGGCCGAGGGGAAGGCTTCCATCGTCGCCGTTGCGCGGGGCTTTATTGCCGAACCCCACTGGGCTCGAAAGGCTTTAAAGAACGAGCGTTCAGCCATCCGGACCTGTATCCGGTGTAATGAGTGCCTCGGCAACATCCGAAAGTTCCGCGAAATAAGGTGTTCGGTCAATCCCGCCTGCGGCAGGGAAGCAAAGTTCCAGGTAACCAGGAGCCCTGAGCCCAAGCGAGTCCTGATCGTGGGCGGAGGGCCGGCAGGTATGAAGGCCGCCATCCTGGCGGCCGGGAGGGGGCTTGACGTCACCCTGGTTGAAAAAACAGACCGGCTGGGTGGCCAGCTGCTAATTGCCGGCCGTCCCAGCTTCAAGAAAGAAATCCGGCAGTATGCAGAATACCTGAAACTCAAGGTGGCATCTTCAAGGGTAAGGGTCCAGCTTGGGGTCGAGGCGACGCCCGAGTTCGTGGTTCAGCAGAACCCTGACGTTGTCCTGGTGGCAACGGGGAGTGTTCCCGCACCAGTAGATTTCCCGGGCTCTGAAGGTGAGAACGTCTTTTCCGCGGACGCCGTCCTGGCAGACGAGAAGAAGGCCGGGGAACAGACGGTTGTCATTGGGGCCGGTCTGGTGGGATGCGAAACCGCCCTCCACCTGGCCGACCTGGGGAAAAAGGTGACCCTGGTCACACGGAGGGAAAGGGGCGACCTAGCCCCGGAACTACCCGATGCCAGCAGGGCTTTTCTCCTGGACCTTTTGGAAAGGTACCAGGTAACCGTCCTGGAAAGGTCGGATATCGTGTCGGTAACTGGTGGGCAGGTGGTGCTTTCTAGTTCCGACGGTGTCCACCCGGCTCAAAGGTCAGTCGAGGCAGATACCGTGGTCATCGCCCGGGGACGAAATCCCGTCGCCACGCTGGCCAATGAGTTGGCAGCAGGCCGTTACCAGGTCATGACCATCGGGGATGCCGCCGGGGGAAACAAGATCCTGGAGGCCGTCCAACAGGCCAGCACCGCTGTCCTTAATCTCTAGGGTCCCGAGTTCAATTTCTTAGGTTCTCCTAGGGGCCACCACTCCAGGTGGCCCGCTTCTTATCCCACCACCCGTAGTTTGAAACAGAATACCTGGTTACCGGAACCCGGCTGGACAGGGCCTTGCTCAGCTCCCGTTCCCAGTTCTCCTCTCCTACCATAACCACTGTCCCGTCGGAACGCCGGACCTGGGCCACGCCCCAGCTGCCACCCGGCGGGACCACGACCACCTTTTCTCCCCAAGCAAGTGGTACCGAACCATCCGGTTGGATCTCTTCAAACACAAGGCCGGGGACAGCCAAGCGGTTCTTATTGTTAATCAGGTTAACCAGTTTACCCCCTCCCCCGGCCGGGTCGTAGACAACCCCGTACCACTCCAGCAGGGAACCAAGGTCCAGGGTGAAGGGAAACCGGTCCACAAGATATACCCTGGAGAAGATCTCCAGGCCCAGGTTTTCAACCCGGTAAAAGACTACGGCCCTGGTTTTTGCCCCGGGGAGGTCCTCCGGGTACTTAACCACCAGGGCCTTGTCCTCGGAACTGAACCAAGCTACCGGTTTTCGGGGCAGGACCGGTGCCGCCGCCAGGGCGTGGGTGTTCTGTTCCTCAACGTAAAGGAAGAGAAACCTCCCGCCCGGTTTCTCACCTTCACCCAGGCCCGTGAGGGCGTGCAAATCCAGCCCTGTAATCCCGGTGAAGAGTCCTACCACCAGGACAATACTGAAGAGGGTCAAGACCAGGCGAGTCCACTGTTTCCGTTCTTTCATTAAAACGCGGCCCCTTGTGAGATATTTTCAGCCGAACCCAGGTTGTAGACACGCAGAATCCCCTGGCCCGCCGTACCAGGTGCCTTTGTTCCCCAGGCCCCACCTGCCTCAACCTTCACCATCTCGCCACCGTAACTAATGATGACCGTACCTTCCCGCGTGGTCCCGAGCACCAGACACCTTTTCAGCCACCAACGCCCGCCGAGAACCACCTTGCCACCAGGACCACTGCTGTCCCGGCGGTACAGGACTTCCCTGGACAGGGGAACCTCTCCAGGCAAAGACGTAAGCTCATGAAGGCGGGCCGCAAGGGGAACGGTGTTGAGGGTAACCAGGTGCAACACAACTGCCTTGATGCCCTTGCTGGCCACCAGCCGGCGAGTAAGGGCGCCGGTGAGGCGACCAGTCGTTGGGGCAAAGACCACTTCTTGAACCCTTTCTACAGGGTACGGAAGCCCTTCGGCCGGTTCAAGATAGGCCTCGTGGAACACGAGGAGCCGGGCCGGTGCCCTTTGTGCCTGAACCTGCTGGAAGCCGAACCAGGCTGCAAGAACCACAACTACTGCTAGAAACCCTGCCAACCTGAAGGGTCTTCTTCCCTGCTTTCTCAAGAAGGCGAGGTGAAGCCGGCTCATCCTGTCACTCCCTTTTCGACCCTAAGCCCGCCGGCTGCCATCTTCATCCTGCATGGTACCACCCCCAGCTACGGCGAGGGCGACTACTCGAAAATGCCCTTCTCTTTCGGCCCAGATTTTCCCCTCTCGCCAGCCCTTGTTGTTCCTCAGGCATCCAGGTCTGCAGCCCAAGCTCCCTCGCTCCAGAACAACTCGAGGTCGACTTTCCATCCTTTGGGGTGCGACCTTGTAATGAAGGCTTTTTCAATCTTTCCCTTCTGGCTCTTGGAAGCCGGGGTGTTGGTCCTCCGCTCATAAATGTTAGGGGCTGTCGCCGGCCCGGTGCTGATGGGCAAAGGATTTCTTGCTGCCGGAGACCGGCTCGCGGCACCCACTCCAGCCCTAAGGAGTTCTAGTCCCAATTATACCCTATATTTCCAGGACTTGCCATTCCAGTTTTCGACCATTACCAACGATCTGCCCCACAAATTCCCACTAAAATACGAAAAAACAAGGAAAAACTCGAAGATCCTGTCCACAGCTTATCCACAGGTGTTGATAACTAGAACACCTGTTTGAACACCAATGTACTATACTTATGCTCACAGGAGGTGAAATAGAACCTCCAAAAAAACAACACCCCGCTACCCTCATGCGGTAGGGGGTGCTGGTGGTCACTGAAGATACAGGCTCCAACCGGTACCCTTAGCTGGTTTTTGCCTCTGGAAACGTGTAAGGGAGGAGTTCGTCGATCTCCTCGTCGATCCTCATGATATCCAGTAAGATTTTCCTCTTTCGTACCCCTCGGGCCGTTACCAGCTCCTCGAGAAGCCGTTCCCTTTGCCGCTTGAGAAAAATCACCCTGCTATCAGACATTTTTCAACCTCCTTCCAAACCGATTGCAGCGTATATTCCCACTACGCCGTTTCCATTTCAGGTCCGAACTCCGGCTTGCCTGGTTCCCCTAAAAAATTCCAGGTCGAGCCTGACCAGAACAGCTGCAGGCCCACCGTTCACCGCGCGGGCAACAGCCCACAAGTAGGTCCGGCAACCCCGGGAAAAAGGAACTTCTTCAAAGGAACTGCTGCAAGGATCCCAAGGGATGTGAAAGTATTCCTTTTCACAATTATCGCTTAAAAGTAGGCCCTCACAAGTAAGTGCCTGAAGCTCCTGCAGCTTTGACCGGGCTCCGTCAGCAAGACGTTTCCAACTTAGAATCACCCCTGACGTAATTGCCTATCGTCCGGAAATATTATGAATAATTTCACCAAGAAATTTTGTGACTACTTTCACTAATATGTATGTTCAACACCCGCGTCCAATTTCCTTCTTCCCTGCAAAAAAACGGCGCATGATGTCGAAATTTGCGAGGCCATTCCTAAAACCAAAACCCCTCATTCCGAGGGGCATTCAAGCCGGTAACCGATTCCCCAAACAGTCTTGATATACTTCGGTTGACCAGGGTCATGTTCCAGCTTCTCCCGAAGCCGGCTCACCAAAACCGTTACCGTTCTCATATCACCCAGGTATTCAGCCCCCCAGATGCGCTTCAAAAGCTGCTCACGGCTGAATACCTGGTTCGGGCGGCTCGCCAGAACCCAAAGAAGGTCAAATTCCTTGGCGGTAAGGTGGACTTCCTCCCCGGCCACGGTGACCCGCCGGGTACGCCGGTTGATCTTTATTTCCCCGACCTCTATAAAACCGGTTTCCTCCTCCCGGTCAAACCCTCTCCCTAGGGTTCGCCTCAGGACAGCCTTCACACGCAGGGCAAGCTCAAAAGGGCTGAAGGGTTTTGGCAGGTAGTCGTCCACGCCCATGCGAAAGCCCACAATGCGGTCCATCTCGTCCCCCTTAGCCGAGAGGACAATGATCGGAACCGAACTCTCCTGCCTGATCTTCTCCAGAACCTGGTACCCATCCATCTTCGGCAGCATCAGGTCCAGGATAACCAGGTCCGGGTGGCCCTCTTCAAACCCCCTAATGGCCTGGCTACCGTCCAGGGCCTTGAGGACCATGTAACCTTCCTTCCGCATCACACGCTCCACGATCTTTAAAATCTTAGGTTCGTCGTCCACAACCAGGATCTTAATTGGCTCCATCCTGTGATCCCCCTGTGATCTTTGTTTCGGTTGCTTTTTCAACCCCAGTTGCACCTGGACCCCTTAGAGGGAGAAAAACAGTAAAGGTGCTGCCCTTCCCCAGCTCACTCTCCACGGAGATCTCCCCTCCATGGAGCACGACCAGTTCCTTGGCCAGGGCCAAGCCCAGTCCGGTTCCCCTGGCGTTTGACCCGTTAATCTGGTAGAATTTTTCAAAAATCAGCCCCTGGTTCTCCCGGTCGATTCCAATGCCGGTATCGGCAACAGAAATTAGAATCCCCTTTTCTGAAGGGGCCCTTCGAGCCGCTACCCTTACCTGGCCTCCTACCGGAGTGAACTTAATGGCATTACTGATCAGGTTGAGAACAACAGCCTCAACCTTCTTGGGGTCGGCATAAATGGACGGCAGGCCTTGTTCCACCTCCACGTGTAGACCCAGGCCTTTTTGGGCAGCAACAGGCCGGGCGCGCTTTTCGGCCCCACGAACAACTTCTTTCATGTCAACTTCCCCAAGCTTCAGCTCCATCTTCCCAGCTTCAATCTTGGCAAAATCCAAGAGGTCATTGATGAGACCGAGCAACTGTTGGCCGCTGTCTAGAATGTCCTGAAGGTCTCGCTTCTGGTCCGGGTTAAGCTCCCCTTCTGAACCCTCCAGCAGAAGTTCAGCCAGGGCAAGGATTGCCGTCAACGGGGTCCGCAGCTCGTGGCTGACACTGGCCAGGAATTGGGATTTCAACTGGTTGGCATGTTCCAGCTCTTTGTTGACCCTGATTAACTGTTCCTGCTGCCTCTGAAGTTTCTCGTTGGCTTCCCTCAGTTCCCTGGTCCGCTCCGCCACTTTCCGCTCAAGGTCAGCGTAAAGGTCCCGTAACCTTGCCGCCATGGAAGTGAATTCATCGGCAAGCTGCCGGATCTCACCGGTAGCCTCAACCCCTTGGATTCTCACACCCAGGTCCCCGGCCCCAAGACGGGCGGTAAAGACCTTGAGGCGGGACAGGGGAACAGCCACCAGCTTGTTCATAAGCAGGTAAATGGACGCGATGATCATCACAATCAAGACCAGGGTCGAGATCAGCCTGGCATAGGCCTGGGACCTGAGGTTGGCCTCGAAGGTATCCATGGGGACCACGATACTCAAGCCACCGGCCAGGTCACCGAGTTCATAGGTTCCCTCTCGGCCGAGTACCTGCAGGCTTTCCTCCTCTCGGCCGTGACAGCCCAAGCAGGGTTTCTCCATGTAAACAGGGACCATGAACCGGAAAACCTTTTTCCCGTCCCTAACCTCTACCGCAGAATAGTTGGGAAGGTTAGGGTTTTCAGAAAACTTGCGTAGAGCCTCGGTCTCAAAGGAGTCTGGTTTCTCGTTCTCGTTCTTGAGCCAGATCTGCTTGAAACGGTAGTGGGTCTGGACCCCGAAAAGCTCACCGATACCCCGTCCCACTGAACCTGGATTTAAGTTTTCGTCGAAATGCACCCGTGTTTCACGGTTGATGAGAGCCTCGTTCTGGGCAATGAAATCCCGGGCGGCCAGAAACTGTTGGGCCACCAGGGCGGTCCGCTCGGTAAGTTCGGACCGGGCCTGAACCTTCTGCCGCCTCAGGTCCCAGGCCAAGCTAACCGACATCACCAGGAGAATAATGATTGTCGTGCTGACCATGAATTTGAAGCTTAACCGCTCGGACAGACGCATCCGGCTTCCCGTACACCTTGAAAGATCACCCGCCCGGTGAATACCGTTTCCCCCTCCCCAAGCAAGCTAAAAAAGGCCAACCCCCAAAACAACGGGCTCGTTGGCCTTTGAAAAAGATTCACCCTTTACAACTTTATCTTAACTTCATAATAGAATAATAACAACTAAATATCAATAACCTCAAAATATCAAAACCGAAAAACTCCGGGGGTACCTGGAACACGCTTCTTCTATACTTTTCAACAAATTAAAGACGCTTGCAATGTTAGAAGTTCTT
>SESX01000130.1 GCA_004367365.1 Candidatus Acetocimmeria pyornia | reverse complement strand
CTCGAAGAGACGCATGATATGTCCTTCGGCTTCATGCTGGCTGACTGCGTCCCCAATGGAATCGATCATGGCGCCCAGGAGCTTAGCAGGCGAACCCACATCGACCTTGACAATTCGAATGTAGCCGCCACCACCGCGGCGGCTTTCCACCAGGAAGCCTCGCTCCAAGTTGAAGCGCGTAGCCAAAACATAGTTGATCTGTGAAGGTACACACCTGAATTTATCTGCCAGCTCGCTGCGCCGGATCTCAACACACCCATCCCGCGCTTCTCCAATAAGCCGGCGGAGGTACTGTTCGATCAAGTCACTCAAGCTTCGCATTCCCCAGATCAACCCACCTTTGTCTTTGACTGTCTTTGACGTTCTCTAGTTTCAATTATATGCACCTGGGGCCTATTTTCAATCTTCATTTACCTTTATTTTGGTCAATTTCCAGGGAAAAATTATTCGCAAGAACCAACTTTCAATGTCAAGCTCTCCCTTTCATCCATAATTCCTACCATATCTAGCGTAAAGGCAGCACCTTTTTCATGACAACCTCCTGGTGCCAGCCCAACCATGCGCCCTTAGTTCATTGAAACCAAGTAGGAGCTTGACAGAGGACGCCCGGCACGCGGTGTATACAAAAAAAGAACGATAGAACCTTAAGTCCTACCGCTTCATGCTCTCCATTTCCCAGGTCACTAGCCCGAAAATACTGGTTCCACCCTGGATTTTCGTGCTTCGTGGTGCCGCCGCTGCGCAGGGCGGGATGGAGCACTTCTACGAAAATGCCACTACCCGCCTCGCCCGGGGTGCTCCTCCACGCGCCGTTTTAGTTCCTATCTCCAGGTTTTTGAATCCAGGCTCACCTACTCCCTTTACCCTCTGCTACCCGATCATGTCTCCCGTGGTCTGTGCCCTTACATTCCTTCGTTTCTGTCTGTTGAGGGTGGGTGGGGTGTGCCTTTACCAGCTGCAGATTCGATGCCCGGATGGAATAAATAGGCTTCCCCCACCCAAGGCTTATCTCTATTGAGTTTTTGGCTGCAACTCCCAGCTGTCTCCACCGAGCCCTACCTGTAGGCGGCATGGAGTACTAGTTAGAAACATCAGCCCCCAACAGGCCTAGCCAGCCTGTTCCCTTTGGTTTCTGGCTTCTTCGATGATCCGTTCGGCAATTTGAGGGGGAACCTCTTCGTAGTGCGAGAACTCGAGGGTATAGGTACCACGGCCCTGGGTCAGGGAACGAAGGTCAATAGCGTACTTAAACATTTCCGCCAGGGGAACGTTGGCCCTGATTACCTGGGTGGCACCCTGCTGGTCCATGCCAGCGATCTTAGCCCTCTTCTTATTGAGGTCTCCGATAACGTCCCCCATGTACTGCTCGGGAACCATAACCTCCACGTTAACAATGGGCTCGAGGAGGACCGGCTTGGCCTCTGTTGCACCTTTCCTGAAAGCCATGGCTCCAGCGATCTTGAAAGCCATTTCTGAAGAGTCTACGCTGTGGTACGAACCATCGTATAAGGTAACCCGCACGTTCGTTACCGGGTAGCCAGCCAGAACCCCTTCTGCCATGGCCTCGAGGACGCCCTTTTCCACAGCAGGCCGGTACTGCTGGGGTACGACTCCGCCGAAAATCTTATCGACAAACTCAAATTCCGACTCTCCGTTGGGTTCAATCTCCAGCCAGACATGGCCGTATTGGCCGCGCCCACCCGACTGTTTCTTGTACTTCCCCTCAGCCTTGGCCGAGGCCCGAATGGTTTCCTTGTAAGGAACCTTGGGGGTTTCCATGGTGATTTCCACCCCGAATTTCCTCTTCAAGCGCTGGGCAATGATATCCAGGTGGAGTTCTCCCATTCCCGAGATAATCGTCTGACCCGTCTCGAGGTTCTTTTCCATCGTAAAGGTTGGGTCCTCTTCCATCAACCGGGACAGGCCGGTACTGATCTTCTCTTCATCACCCTTACTCTTCGGCTTCACCGCCACCGAGAAGACAGGCTTGGGAAACTGAATGGGCGGGAAGATTACCGGGTTATCCCGGTCGCACAGGGTATCGTTGGTAGCCGTTTCCGTCAGCTTGGCCACCGCCACGATATCCCCGGCAACTGCCTGGTCGATGGGTTCTTGTTCCTTACCCTTGGGAATAAATAACTGCCCCACTCTTTCCGTCTTTTTCCTGGTGCCGTTGTAGACCTGGCTGTCGGACTGGAGAACCCCTGAATACACCCGGAAGAGGGTGAGTTTGCCTACATAGGGGTCGGTCATGGTCTTGAAAACAAGGGCAGAAAAAGGAGCATTCTCCGTCAATTCCCGCTCTATTTCTTCCTCAGATTCCGGGTGATGCCCCTTGACGGACCCCACGTCTGCCGGTGACGGCAGGTAGTTGACCAGGGCATCCATCAGGGGTTTGATCCCGATATTTTTCGGGACAGAACCACACAAGACCGGGACCAGCTTACCGGCGCTGGTACCTGCCCGGATGGCACCCATGAGCTCTTCGGTGGAAAGCTCTTCTCCTTCCAGGTATTTCATCAACAACTCGTCGTCATTCTCAACGGCGCTCTCGATGAGCCCCTCGCGCAGTTCTTCCGCCCGGCCGCTGAGTTCACCCGGGATATCGGTTTCTGTGACCTCACCACCCTCCTCCACGAAGGCCTTCATCTGGACCAGGTCAACCACTCCGCTGAAGGAAGCCTCGGCTCCAATAGGAAAATTGAGTGGCACCACATGATTGCCAAAACTGTCCCTCATTTGCTGTAGGGTTCTTTCAAAGTCGGCATTTTCCCGGTCCATTTTGTTGATAAACACCAGTCTCGGAATCCCGTAATCATCCGCGTAACGCCAGACCAGTTCTGTACCAACTTCAACCCCGGAGGCAGCTTCAACAACAACCACGGCTCCATCAACTACTCTCAGGCCCGCCTTTACTTCACCGATAAAGTCGAAATAACCAGGGGTATCAATTGCGTTGATCTTGTGCCCGTTCCATTCACAGGGTCCCAAGGCAGTGTTGATGGAGATCTGGCGCTCAATTTCTTCCGGGTCGTAATCAGTAGTGGTCGTGCCGTTCTCTACTTTTCCGAGACGTTCCTTAGCCCCTGAGTTATATAACATGGCTTCCACTATTGAAGTCTTTCCGGCACCGCCATGGGAGATGAAACCGATATTGCGGAGTTTTTCAATTGGATACCTTTTCAACCATATCATCCTCCTCGTGGGTTTTTGCCGCTGGGCCGGAATAACCAGATACTGGCCTGCAAAGGCCTGTAAAGGGTAACCATGATTAGGACAGTATGCGACAGCATGCCCCAGCCTGCATCCCCCGATCCTTCGACGAAGCGAAAACAAAGTCCTTCAAGAAACAAGGGGCCATTTGCTCTCATTGTTTCCAAAGCTACCCGACTCTAACCTTAATCCCACTCTAGTGCCAGGGAATGCCATCAAAGGTAAAATTGGAATTTGCGTTCCAGAGGAGCCATTGATTCCACCCGGCTTCCTCCACCGCCAGAATCTGCGCCAGCACCTCGGACCGCCCGTATCGGTGGCGCAAGGAAAAATCCTGCAACCACGGCCGTAAAACCGCGTTACTCCCCATAGCCTGCAGCCGCTTAGTGGCATCCTGCATGCTCTTGAGAACAGTCTGGTAGGGCATGGCGTCAGGGTCTGAAAGGCCGTAAGAGCGCGGGGCATAATGAGAAGGGTATACCATCGGAGAAATAAAGTCCACGTGAGGAGCAACTTTTTCCAAAACCTGTCCTATCCCAAGGTCATCCTCAGCCGAACATACCAGTCCAAAAACGTCAGCGGAAACATAGACCCCTTCTTTATGCAGCTCTTGCCTGGCGTATGCCAGGTATTCCGCGATCACGTCGGCGCGGGAGCGTTGATCCTGGGAAGGATACCAAGCCTGAGAAAGGTCGCCATCAGAAGGGAAGCGGACATAATCAAACTGGATTTCGTCAAAGCCCATTCGGGCTGCCTCCCGGGCTATGGCCAGGTTGTACTCCCAAACCTGACGCTGGTAAGGGTTTGTCCACCCAGCCCCAGTACGGTCTTTCCAGTTTCCCCCTGTCAACCGCCTGACGGCAAGGTCAGGCCGGTTTCGGGCGAGAAGGGGGTCTTTGAAAACCACCAGACGGGCAATAGTATAGATCCCTTTCTCTTTCAAAACCCTGATGCGCCGGCGCAAGTCCTTAATCTTATTGCCCTGGGCCCCTACCTGTTGAACCAAGTCCACCTGGGAAAGATAAGTGGTTTTCCCGGTTCCATCCTTAACATCAATGACCATGGCGTTCAATTCGGTATCCTCGACGAGTTTTAACAGCCTGCTGAAGATTTCGTCACTCCCGGCGGCTGCCCCGGAAAGATAAATCCCCTTGACAGCTATTCTGGGAGGCCATTTCTTCCGCTGTTCCCTGGTTCGTTCCACGAATTCAGAGAGCCGCTGAAATTCCTCGGCGTGGAAATAGGAGCCTGCAGGTTCCTCAACCTCGTTCCCCGTTGCTTCGTTCTGTCCGCCGCCACCTTGGTTTTGGGCACGATGGTCCGGGTTAGTCCCAGAACCGATCCCGGGTTCGGACTGGGGCTCACCAACAGCTTCCCGAGTCACTTCCGGGGCGCCTGCCGCGCTGCCCTGAGGCTTACTAATCACGCTGGGCACAGGCCCGGCGAAAAAAATAAAAAAAGCAAGGGCAAGGGCAGCTGAAGCCAAAACGGTAACCAGCACCGGTCTTGTCATGTGAGCACCTCGCGTATCGGAATAACTCCTAGTAATATTCATACTACAAAAATTGGGTTGGTTCAACATATTTTGTCATACCAATCAATGGTAGATGTCGTTGACTCTTGATATCCAATTTTACCCTGCAAGTTTGTGATGGCCCCATGACGTTGTGACCTGTTAGTCAGATTTTCGTATTGTCTCGTGGTACCGGTGGTCTTGCAGCCGCACCACAACTTAGGTTCTCCGAGAACATTCGTCCCGGTTTCACCGTGAAGCCTATCCAAGACCCGCCAGTCGAAAGGTGAAGGAATATATCCCTTCTTCCCGAACTTTTACGTAAGGCTCTGTTTAAAGGTAGAACAGGGCCTTGGGGAAAGAAGGGATCCATCAATGTCTAAAAAGGTCGTCCTTTGGATTCTCGCCATTTTTGCCTTACTGGTCGCCAGTGGTGCCGCCCTCTACAAACCCATCAGCGCCCAACTGGTCTCCGACCCGGAACCCGGCACCGTAGTGCCGGTTGAACCGGTTGAAGATACGAATACCCGGCATTTTGATCTCATCATCGCCGGCAGTACCGTGGTCGATGGCACCGGTGGACCGGCCTTTCAGGCCGACATTGGCATTATCGGTGACCGCATAGTTGCGATTGGTGACCTGGGCCAGGCAGAGGGCGGCAAGACCATAGATGCGTCTGGTTTGGTCGCAGCCCCTGGTTTCATTGATACCCATTCCCATACCTATGAAACCATCGAAACCAATCCCGAGGCCAAGAGCAACCTGATGCAGGGAATCACAACCGTTGTCGGCGGGGTAGACGGCAGGTCCCCGGTAGACATCGGGGACCACCTGGCAGAGGTAGCTTCCCGGGGAACAGGGGTCAACTACGCCATGCTGGTTGGACACGGTTCCATCCGGACCAAGGTCATGGGCAATTCGGACCGGGAGCCGACTCCCCGGGAAATAACCGCCATGAAGGACCTGGTGAAAAAAGCCATGGTAGACGGAGCTTTCGGGTTCAGTACCGGGCTCGAATACCTGCCTGGAAGGTATGCCTCTACCGCAGAGTTAATCGAACTGGCCCAGGTGGTGGCCGCATCCAAAGGGGTTTACGCCACCCACCTGAGGAGTGAGGGCAAGTATTTCCTGGAAGCAGTTCGGGAAGCGGTCACCGTCGGCCAGGAAGCCGGGATGGCGGTTTGCATTTCCCATTTTAAGGTAGTCTTTCAGGCTAACTGGGATAGGCTTGGTCAAGCCTTGGCCATCATTCAGCGAGCCCGGGAAGAGGGAACCGAGGTTTTCGTGGATGTTTATCCTTATCTCGCACCAGACTATGCCACTAATCTCCCCCTTGCAACGGCCATCAATTACACAGACCCTAGCCGTGTTCTTATAAAGAAGGCCCGGGACCAGGCCCTAATCGGTAAAACCCTGGCCGACCTGGCTTCAAGCCAGGGGCTCTCACCAGCCCAAACCATGAAGCTGCTCCTGGACAAGGACCCCGGCATACGGGCCGTTGCCTTCATTGTTTCTGAAGACAACCTAGTACAAATCCTCCGGCAACCCTATTCTGTTTTTTCCTCCGACGCCAGTGCCAAACCGCTTTATGGGAACCCCAACCAGGCCCTACGCGTCCACCCGCGTACCTACGGGGCGACCGCCAGGCTTCTGGGAGAATTCGTGCGGGAAAAAGGGGTCTTGACCTTAGAACAAGCCGTTCACAAAATGACCGGGGCCCCTGCCGCCAGGTTTGGTTTTGACCGGAGGGGCCTCATCAAGAAAGGATTCTACGCTGACCTTGTTGTGTTCGACCCCGAAACGGTAGCTGACCGTACTTCTTATTACCACCCTCAAGCCTACCCGAGCGGTATCAGGTACGTTCTGGTTAACGGACAGATCGTCGTTGAAAAAGGGAAATTCCTGGGCGACCTCGTCAATACTTCAAGACCCGGTCAGGCTCCCCTGGCCGGACGGGTGCTGCGGCACTAGATGATCCCATGCTTCTTGGTTGCCTCGTGGAGATACCCGAGAAAGACCTCGGCCTTCTTCTGGGGCGGCCTGGTTAACAGGCTGATCACGAAAAACAGCACCAATGAGGTTGCCAGGCTCCAGACACCAGGCCAGTGACCCAGCGGCTTGATTCCTGAAAACTGCAGGAAAAAGGCGACGATGCCTCCGGCCATGATACTTGTAATGGCACCGGCTGCTGTCCCCCTTTTCCAGAAGAAAGCCCCAAAGATCGCTGGAACCATAACCACCAGGCCCGCTGATGAAGCCACCGAGAGGGTAGCGATGAGTCCCATTTGCCTGGAAGCAAAGAGCAGGGACAGGACAGCAATAACCGGAACCACAAACTTCCCGATCAAGAGTTCCCGTTCTTCAGAAACCCCTGGCTTCATACCGCGGTAAATATCCCGGGCAACCATCGATGAAAGGGTCAGTAATATGGAGTCGATGGTCGATACAGCGGCCGCGGTTATACCCACCATAACCACCAGGGCCAGTAGCGGAGGTACGACGCCTGACCCGAGGAGTGTTGGAGTCGCCATATCGGCCTTGGCAAGGCCGGGAAACAAGACCCTGGCCGAAAAGCCCCAAAGAACCGACACTAGGGTATAAATAAACCCGAAAACCAGGAACCCGGTGATCATCCTTTTCATTGTCACGAGTGACCTGGGAATAAAGAGGCGCTGGCTCACCTGGGGGTTCGAAATGCAGAAGAAGAACCAGGGTAACGTAAGCCCAATGAAAGCCTTAAGGTTGAAGAATCCAGGGCCTGGTACCCTCAGCCACTCGGAATAGCTGGTCTCCAGGGCATGAAATAGCCCACTGAACCCCCCCAGACCCTTGTAAACTACAACCAGCAGCACCACTACCGCCGAGATGAACATGACCAG
>SESX01000013.1 GCA_004367365.1 Candidatus Acetocimmeria pyornia | reverse complement strand
GCTGACCCCGGGCATGATGCTCTTCATTCCTCCCCCGTAGCCGTTCAAAAAGTGGTGGACGATTCCACCGGTGAGGATGATCCGGTTGGCCTCGGCCACCATCTTGTTGATGGAGATGGGGGTACCGGCCGGGGTCTGCCCGAGGTAAACCATGTTCTCCTTGTCCCGGCAGTCGTGTTCAAAGACCCGGACCCGTTCAGCCACTTCCTGGCCTACGAGGCGGACTTGTTCTTCCCTGGTCTGGGCCCGGTGGGACCCCACGGCAATCATGATGAAGATATCCTGGTCAGGAATCCCGGCCTGGTTAAGCTCCTCAAGGAGGGTAGGCAGAAAAAGGTCGCTCCGTACCCAGGCTCGGGTAATGTCACTGACCAGAATAGCCACCTTTTCCCCAGGATGCACGATTTCTTTGAGTTTGGGTGAAGCGATGGGGTTGTCAAGGGCTGCCCGTACGGCACTGGGGACATCGTCAAGGGGTGGAAAGTACCTGCCTTTCAGTGTACCCAAGAGGTCTTCTTCTGGTATCGATACACTGAATTCCTTGTTTCCGTAAGCAAGGGCAAATCTCTGCCTGGCCATCTTGCCACCTCCGTTGCAAAAATCTCTGGCGCGAGCAGAATAGTCATGTTTTCGTCTATTTCGGGTGAATGAGGCGAAACTCCTTCTTGTTGCTGGTTTGCTTCCCCAAAGCGAAGCGACGGGAAGAGACCATCCGTTGGACCAAGGGGTACTGAGTGTCACTGGGGGAGGAGGTTAAGATCGTGATAGAAGTGATAGAAGCCGGTCTGTTTACCACTGTACAGGACTACCCCGGACGGGTGGGTTATTGGAACGTAGGGATTCCGCCTTCGGGCCCTATGGACCCCCTAGCGCTGAGGATTGGCAACAGGCTGGTGGGTAACCCGGAGAACGCCGCGGGACTGGAGATCACCGCCGTGGGTCCGAAGCTGGGATTTACGCAGGATACTTTAGTGGCCCTGACCGGGGCTAGGCTCGATGCCAGGCTTGATGGCGAAGAAGTACCCTGGTGGAGGCCTCTGTGGGTTAAAGGAGGCAGCGTGTTATCGCTGTATGCTCGGCATATCCATGTTTTTCGTGGGAGCGGTACTCTATCTGAACGGGATGTGGCTGTTGGGCAAGGCTGATTCCAAGCCTGTGGGCTTTTTTAACCTCCTTGTTGGTGTTTTGATCACAGTACTGGCAGTCAACAACCATTTCCGTGCTACCACAATGGCCGAACACTTGGGTGCCGCCAATGGTTTGCTTTTCGGCTTTACATACCTCATGGTTGCCGGCCACTGCCTCTTGGACCACAGCGGTAGAGCCTTGGGCTGGTTTAGCCTTTTCGTAGCCATCGCTACGGTACCAAATAGCCTGATGTCGTATGTGAACGGTGACGTGCGTTTTGCCATCATTTGGTTTATGTGGGGTTTCTTATGGTTTATGTTCTTCTTGACCCAGGCCTTGGGCAACGAGAAGGTGAGATGGGTACCGTATCTCAGCATATTCATTGGCCTGGTCTCCGCAGGGATCCCCGGGTACATGATCCTTTGGGAAGCCTGGTGAGGGGTATTTGCGATTGATAGGTGGTTTTTTCATTTCAAGATGGGGAAAGCAGTAGCCGCATGGGGCATCACGTACGTTTTCGGGTTTAGGCCTGTCTTTCGGCAGGCGACCTCCACGGCTTGCGTCCAAGAACTACCAACCTGGATAGCGCATTTCTTGCACATGTCTTAAAATATTACAGCAAAGACTGGATAGAAGTGCTCAGTTTTTGAGCACTTTTTATCTTATACTTCTTGAAGAAAATGTGAAAGACAAAGAGTCCTAATATTTCAGCAATTGGCCCGTATCTTGCTACAATTTAATATTCGAAAAACCATTATAGGAAAAGACAGCCGCCAGGAAGGGTGGCGATTGCAAATGACAACCACCAGGGAGGGTGGCGGTTGCAGAAAATAGCTTGGGGTTTCACCGGTGCCGGCCATTTCTTGGAGGAGTGCGTCGACTTGGTTGTTTCCATGAGAAACGTGGATGTATTTTTGTCCCGTGCAGCCAGTGAGGTGATAAGAATGTACCGGCTGGCGGACAAGGTGGAACAGGGTCTGTGTACGGTGTTTAAAGGGCGATGGGCTAGTACGCCGGAGGTGGGAAGGTTTTACACGGGAAAATATCGCTTGCTGGTTATTGCTCCGGCCACTTCTAACTCGGTTGCCAAGTTTGTTTACGGTATTTCCGATACATTGATTACCAATTTATTTGCCCATGCAGGGAAAAGCCGCGTGCCTGTGGTGGTACTTGCCTCGGACGTGGGGAAGGCCATAGTATCACGGGCACCACGGCAAGTGGTTTCCGTCTTTCCCCGGCCTATTGACCTGACTAATGTGGAAAAACTGGCAACCATGGAACGGGTCACTGTGGTGCGCAGTATAGAGGAGCTGAAAAAATGCCTGGGGTTCTCTTTGTAACCGGTAAGCTGGCAGCTCGGGCTTTATCCCGTACCCTATCAGGGTTAAAACGGGATTTTTCCTACACGGTACAGGTGCTGCCTATTACCGTGGCTGCCTTGATGGTTACTTCTTTTGTGGCCCGTCATCTTCAGCCCGGAGATTATACACAAGTTGTCCTTCCCGGTCTTTGCCGTGGTGACCTGGAAACTATTCAGTCCAAAATTGGGGTTCCTGTTATCCGGGGGCCCAAGGACCTGAAAGACCTGACCCGGTTCTTCGGCAAAGATGACGGCCCTGATCCAGACTACGGCGCCCATAGGATCAAGATCCTGGCCGAGATTGTGGAAGCGCCGTTGCTTTCTGTGGAGGAGATCTTGGCCCGGGCCGGCTACCTGTGGAATTCCGGTGCGGATTTTATCGATATTGGTTGTATTCCCGGGGTGGGGTTTAAGCACCTGGGGGAGGTGGTGAGAGAGCTCAAAGGACTTGGTTACCGGGTGAGCATTGATTCTTTCAATCAGGAAGAGGTTTTAACAGGAGTGGCGGCAGGAGCCGACCTGGTACTCAGCGTGAATTCCACCAATCTGGATCTTTGCCGTGAGCTTTCCTGTCCTGTGGTCTTGATACCCGATCCCGAAACACCACTGGCATCGCTGGAAAGAAATATGGATAGGCTGCACAGCTGGGGCGTGCAATTCATTGTGGACCCGCTGCTGGAACCTATCAATTTCGGCTTGGTGTCTTCCCTCCAGCGCTACTTCTTGTTGCGGGAAAAATATCCGGAAGTGCCCATGCTGATGGGGGTTGGCAATATTACCGAACTCACCGATGCCGACAGCACGGGGCTGAATGCCTTGCTTACCGGGATCGCGGAGGAACTGGGCGTTGAATACCTGCTTACCACCGAAGCTTCCAGTAATACCTGGGGTGCGGTGAAAGAGATCGATGCTGCCCGCAAACTCATGTACTATTCCCGGGTCAACGGTATCCTTCCCAAAAGAGTGGACGAGGCACTCCTGACGGTAAAGGATAGGGATGTCCACCGTTATTCCGCTGCGGAACTACGGGAAATGCAGGAAATGGTAAGAGACAGGAATTACCGCATCTTCGTTGGGGAAAAAGAGATTTTTGTGTTCAACGCCAACAAATTTGTCCAAGGGCGGGATCCAGAAGCCATATTCACCCAGCTGCAAGTGAAGGACAGGCGCCATGCATTTTACCTGGGGCTGGAGCTGTCCAAAGCCAAGCTGGCGCTGCAGCTGGGCAAAAAGTACTTTCAAGATGAGGACCTCAGGTGGGGGTACTTTTCCCCCGCGGCAGGGGGAGGAGACCATGATGATTATTGAAACGGTGGTCTCCACGATAGATAGAAATAACCAGGTTAATTTTGCCCCAATGGGCGTGGTTTTTGTGGAAAATTCAGTGTTGATGCGCCCTTTTTGTTCCAGCCGCACCTTTCAAAACCTAAGAGCCACCAGGCAGGCGGTTGTAAACATTACCGACAACGTATTGATATTAACGTGGACGGCACTAGGAAAAAAAGATGTTCCTCATTTCCCTACCAAGTACGTCAAGGGGTATATCCTGGCGGATGTCTGCCGCTATTACGAGATAGAAGTAGAACACCTGTGGGCTGCTACCCCCCGGGCAGAGGTTTCCTGCCGAATATTGGCCGAGGGCCGGTTGAGGGACTTTATCGGCTTTAACCGGGCCAAA
The DNA here is from genome assembly GCA_004367365.1 of Candidatus Acetocimmeria pyornia. Lineage (GTDB taxonomy): Bacteria > Bacillota > Sulfobacillia > UBA3575 > UBA3575 > Acetocimmeria > Acetocimmeria pyornia. Next base: position 24,720 of record SESX01000013.1, on the reverse strand, counting down.
CACGCGGTAATAGAAGCGGCCATCATGGCCTCCAGGTTACACCTGCTCTCTCGGGACCAGGTGCGGGAAAAGTTACTGGAATATCGTTTGATAGTGGAAAAGACCGGATCCCGCCAGGAAAAGGCGGCCATGGAGTTTATTGAAAAACACATGGAAAGGGGGGGACGGCCATAGGGTTATGGATAAAAACACCTGCCAGGCTCCACTTGGGTCAAATCGACCTTAACGGTGCCCTGGGTCGCCGGTTTGGAGGCCTAGGGGTGGCATTGGAGCAGCCCAATGTGGAACTGGTGGTTGAAAAGGCGCAACAGGTGGAGGTGGTGGGAGCTTCGGGAAACACCAAGCGCAAAGTGGAGCACCTGGCGGAACAGTATTTAGGGTATTTCGGGGTGAAACAGGGTGCCAAGATCCACATAAAGCAGACTATTCCCGGTCACGTGGGATTGGGTTCCACCACCCAGCTGGCGCTGGCAGTGGGCTTTGCACTGGCCAAAATCTACGGTCGAAAGGTATCAGTGGAAGAACTGGCTCAGGTAGGGGACCGAGGGGGAAGTCGGTCCGGCATTGGCGTTGCAGTTTTCCGGCAGGGAGGTTTCGTTGTCGACGCCGGGATGCGGGAAGACACGATCAAAGGCGGAACAAGGGGTTACTTGCCTCCGGTGCTGTTTGCTCACCCTTTCCCCGGAGAATGGCGCTTTGTGGTGGCGGTGTTGCCTTCGACACCGGGGCTGCATGGTGCGGAAGAGGCAGAAGCGTTTCGCCGCCTGCCCCCCATGGAGCCGGAAACGGTGGGCAGGATCTGCAGGCTGCTGTTGATGCAAATACTCCCGGCATTGGTGGAAAGGGACCTGGTAGCCTTCGGCCAGGCATTGACTGAAATCCAACAGACAGTAGGTGCTTACTTTTCCCCAGTGCAGCAAGGTGTTTTTGCGAGTCCGCTGGCCGAAGAAACTATTGAATTCATGGCAAAGCACGGTGCCCGGGGTGTAGGGCAGAGTTCCTGGGGTCCTACTGTTTACGGCCTGGTAGACCGGGAGAAGGCAGTGGTGCTGGAGCACCGGCTAAGGCGTTATCTTGCCACCAGGGGAAACGGAAAAGTATACAGGACTAGGGTAATTAACACCGGGGCGGACTGGGACTGGTTAATGGAAAAGGGGGATAACCGTTATGAAAAAGTTGCTGATTCAATTAGATAGCGACGACAAGGCCAGCGTTTTTGACCAGGTGGTTGCCTATGACGCCGGAGTTGACCATGTGATCTCCATACCGGGAATAAGACCTCATGATGTGCAACCGTTGGTCCACGGTGCCATGTTTACGAGGGGCGGCGACGATTTGAAAAACACTGCCATTTTCATCGGTGGTTCCGATGTGGCCCTGGGTGAAGAACTATTGGACGAGACTGTGGGTACTTTTTTTGGGGCTGTTCAGGTTTCGGTCATGCACGATTCCAACGGGTGCAATACCACCGCTGCTGCCATGGTGCAGAAGATCGTGCGGGCGGTAGCGGTGCGTGGAAAAAGAGCCGCTGTACTCGGCGGCACCGGTCCGGTGGGTACCAGGGCGGCAGTGCTACTGGCCGGAGAGGGTGCGGAGGTGCTGTTATTTTCGCGCCAGCATGGAAGGGCGGTGGCTGTCTGCCAACGGATTAAGGAAAAGTTTGGAGAAGAAATAAAGCCTTACGCGGCCGCCTCCCCTGCGGAACTGGCGGAAGCACTGGTCGGTGTCCAGATTCTGGTGGCAGCGGGTAAAGCTGGGGTTCAACTGCTGTCCAGAGATGCCTGGAGCCGCCTGGAAGCCCTTGAAGTTATGGCGGACGTAAACGCGGTACCTCCCGCCGGCCTTGAGGGAGTGGAGATCATGGATGACGGTTTGGTGCGAGAAGGAAAAATATGCTTTGGCCCCATTGCCATCGGTGGTTTAAAGATGAAAATACACCGCACCTGCGTCCAGAAACTGTTCACCCGGAATGACTTGGTGTTGACGGCAAAGGAAATTTACCGGCTGGCAGGCAGCCTATGAGGGAGAAGGCTAGGGTGCGGGTTTTACTACTGGGCTTTAGTACGAGGGCACTGGCGGAAGCAGCGGCGGCAGCTGGTTATGACCTCATCAGCATCGATTATTTCGCCGATTACGACCAGCAGCGCCTCATACCCGCTTACTCCCTACAGCGGGACTTGGGGCTGGAGTATTCGGCAGAGAATTTAAGGCAGGCCAGCCAAAGGTTTTCCTGGGACGCGGTGGTATACACCTCCAACCTGGAAAATCACCCCGAGGTGGTAGCCAAATTGGAGGAAGAGCGCATGGTGCTGGGTAACGGTCCATCTGAGCTAAGGGTGCGGAACCAGCGCGAGCTTTGGGAAGCTTTGGCCCGTGCGGGAATACTTTTTCCACCGTCCTGTTGGTGTCCACCCGGGGCGATCCGCGGTGGTGAGCGGTGGCTGGTGAAGCCGGAAAAAAGCGGTGGAGGCCTGAGAATTTATTTCTGGCAGGCAGGGGAACCGGTGCCGCCGAGGACTTACTGGCAGTGTTTCATTCCGGGCACCCCGGTCTCCGCTGCCTTGGTGGCCAACGGGGTTGAATGTGTCGTGCTGGGTATCACTGAACAGTTCAGTGGGACTGAAACCGCAGGTTTCTTGTACCGGGGGAATATAGTGCCTTTCCTTCCGCCGGAAGAGGAGGATGGAGAAGCCCTGCTGGCGGAGGTGAGGCGCACCGCGGCCCGCCTCACCTGTGAGTTTGGCCTAAAGGGTTTAAACGGACTGGACTTTATTTATTACCAGGGGAAGCTGTACCTGCTTGAGGTAAATCCCCGCTATACGGCATCTATGGAATTGCTGACAAGGGCCTATGGGTTGGATTTGTTTCAGCTGCATGTGGAGGCATGTTTAAATGAATCCCTTCCCCAATTTCACCTGGAGCAGTACTGGCACCAGCCCTCTTTCTACGGAAAGCGGGTGGTTTATGCCCGCCGCGGGGTGCAGGTACCAGCTGGGATCGAGGAAGTGTTGTACCGGAAAGGAGTCAGGGATATTCCTCGAGGCGGTGAAAGAATTCCGCAAGGAGCACCGGTGTGTACTGTCTTTGCCACCGGCGGCAGTCGTACTGAGTGTCTGGAGCACTTAGACCTTGCGGCAGAGTGGATTTACCGGCAGTTGGAACAATAGGGCAGGTGGGTGGAAAAAAGTGTGTGCAAAAGTGCAAGCGACCATGATCACAGGCAGAACGTCCAAACAGGGTCTAGGTTTGGTTACGGGAAAGGCAACGAAACAGTACCGGCAGGAAGTGGAAACGGTGGAACTAAGCGCTGCTTTACTTGCCAGGCTGGGAGTGCAGGAAGGGGAGAGGGTGGAGATTAGCAACCGGTGGGGTACTGTTACCCTGGTTGCCCGCGTGGCAGAACTACCCGAGTACTTGGTGTTTATTCCTTACGGTCCCTGGGCCAACGTCCTGGTGGGGGATGATACCGGTGGTACCGGGATGCCCAGTTACAAGGGAGTGCCGGTAGCGCTGCAGCCTGCAGGGAAACGAGGTGGCAGCGGTGAGGGTTAATAATGTGGTCTGCATGTTTTGCGGTGCGTTATGCGACGACCTGGAACTGGTGGTGGAGGGTGACAGGATCACCGAGGTACGTAAGGGCTGTGCCATTGGAAAAAAGAAGTTCTTGCATTACCAGGAACCTGTCCTTTCTCCCATGGTGGACGGGAAAGTGGTGGACCTTGAGGAAGCGATACAAGTGGCGGTGGATATTCTCTCTTCCTCCCGTTACCCTTTAATTTACGGTTTGAGCAGCACCACCTGCGAAGGACAGGTGGCGGCCGTCCGCCTGGCAAAAGCTATCGGGGCTAACATTGACAGCACCTCTTCCGTGTGCCACGGACCCAGCACCATTGCCAAACAAATAGTGGGGGTGTCGACCGCTACCCTGGGGGAGGTGAAAAACCGCGCAGACCTGGTTATTTTTTGGGGCTGCAACCCTGCGGCAAGTCACCCGCGCCACTTCAACCGTTATTCGGTGTTACCCAAGGGGCAGTTTATTCCTGGTGGGCGGGAGGGCCGCCGAGTGGTGGTGGTGGATGTACGTCCTACACCTACCGCTAGGATCGCGGATACATTTTTGCAAGTGACCCCTGGCGGCGATTACGAGGCTTTGTCCACTCTCCGGGCACTTCTTAAAAAGATACCGCCAGACCGGGAGGAAGTGGCCGGAATACCGTTGGCCCGCTGGGAAGAGCTGGCGGAAGCCTGTAAGGCTGCCCGGTACGGGATCCTGTTTTTTGGCATGGGTTTGACCATGAGCCGGGGGCGGTACATGAATGTGGTGGCAGCCCTGTCCCTGGTGCGCGACCTTAATGCTTTTACTCGCTTTGGCGCAATAGCCATGCGAGGACACGGGAACGTCACCGGCAGTGAACAGGCCCTGGCATGGACTACCGGGTATCCTTTTGCCGTAAACTTCAGCCGGGGTACCCCAAGGTACAGTCCCGGGGAATTCACTGCCGTGGATCTCCTGGCCAGGGGAGAGGTGGATGCGGTCCTGGTTATCGCTTCTGACCCGGCGGCTCATTTCCCCGCTGCGGCTGTCCGACACCTGGAGCAGGTACCAGTCATTGCCCTGGACCCCCACCCCACCGTGACCACCAGTGTGGCCAAAGTGGTCATTCCGTGCGCTGTTTCTGGGATCAGCGCCGCGGGCACCGCGTACAGGATGGATGGGGTACCGTTACGGGCCAAAAAGGTGATCTCAGTTGCATATCCCAGCGATGCCGAGATTTTGGCGAGCATAAGTGAGGGTGTGAAACAGTGATAAAGATCATTAACGGAGAAGTATATGATCCCCTTAATAAAATAGCTGGGGAAATCAGAGAAATCTGGGTCGAAGGAGGAAAGATTATTAATCCCCCCACCAAGCCAAGGACACCGGTGGAAGTGATAGATGCCGCCGGTATGCTGGTGATGCCGGGGGGTGTAGACATTCACAGCCATATAGCCGGTTCCAAGGTTAACGCCGGGAGGGTGATGCGGCCGGAGGTCCACGGGTGGGGAGAGGGCAGGAGCCTGTATACAGCCGAGGAAACGGGTCACCTTTATGCACGCATGGGTTATACGACAGTAATGGAGGCGGCGGTAGCGCCGCTTAAGGCCCGACACACCCACGAGGAGTTAAACCATATTCCCGTATTGGACAAAGGGTGCTACACCTTGATGGGCAATAACCACTTAGTATTGGACTGCGTCCGCCGTAAAGACCTGAATACCTTGAAGAATGTTGTGGCATGGCTCTTATCCGCCAGCCGGGGGATGGCACTGAAAGTGGTCAATGCGGGTGGCGTGGAAAACTGGAAGCGAGGGGGGAATGTCCGGAGCCTGGATGACTCAGTGGTAGAATGGGGTGTTACACCCAGGGAGATTATTACCATGCTGGTAGAGGCCAATGAAGCACTGGGCCTGCCTCATAGTGTGCACCTTCACTGCCATAATTTGGGGCTGCCGGGAAACTACCGTTCTACCCTGGAAACACTCCAGGCGCTGGAGGGCAGACGGGTACACCTGACCCACTTACAGTTTTACAGCTACGGGGGGAAGGGTCAAGCCGATTTTTGCTCCCGGGCTCAAGAAGTGGCAGAAGAGGTCAATGCCCAGCCACTGGTGACGGTGGATGTGGGGCAGGTCATCTTTGGCGATGTGACCACGATGACTGCTGACGCGCCGGCCCAGTACGGGCTGTATCGTATCACAGGCAACCGTTGGATTAGTACCGATGTGAACATGGAGAGCGGGGCGGGGATTGTGCCGCTGGCCTTTCGCCCTCGAAGCCCGGTAAATTCCATCCAGTGGGCGGTGGGGCTGGAATTATTCCTGCTGATCGAAGATCCCTGGCGGGTATTTCTAACTACCGATCATCCAAACGCCGGTCCTTTCACCATGTATCCCCAGGTGATAAAGCTGCTGATGGACAGGGACTACCGGGAGGAGATGATGGGGTCTTTACACCCAAAAACCTTCAAGAGAACGACTTTGGCAGAAATCCGCCGGGAGTATACTCTTTCGGAAATTGCGGTCATTACCAGGGCAGGTCCAGCCCGTGCACTCGGACTGAAGGATAAAGGCCACCTGGGGGTTGGGGCTGATGCGGATATTGCTATTTACCGTAAAGGGAACGACTGGGAAGAGGTTTTTTCACGGGCGGCCTATGTGCTCAAGGCAGGAGAGTTGGTCATCAAGGACGGGGAAATGGTGCGGGGAACTTGGGGCAAAACCTTCCGGGTGGATACGCCCCGTGATCCCCGGGTGGAAAAAGTGGTCAAAGACAAGTATCAGCGGTGGGGTACAGTGTCCTTTGATAACTACGGGGTGGAGGATGCGTATTTGCCACGGGAAGAGGTGATCAGGTGCAGGTAAACGGAGTGGAAATTGTAGACACGTTTGCCGAGGCATTTCCCATGCGAGGTGCCAGGGTGCTTGTCACCGCCTTGAGCAGGAAATGGGCCTTGGAAGCAGCCCGGGCGGCAACCGGTTTTGCCACGTCGGTTATTGCCTGCGGGTGTGAGGCGGGTATTGAAGAGGAAACTGGTGACACACCTGACGGACGGCCCGGGGTAAACATGCTGTTTTTTGCCGTTTCCCGGGAAGAGCTGGAGAAACAGTTGCTGCAGCGAATTGGGCAGTGCATCATGACCGCGCCTACCACCGCCTGTTTTAACAACCTGGAAGCTTCCCAGCACATTCGTGTGGGAGGAAAGCTCCGCTATTTCGGAGATGGCTACCAGGGCAGCAAGCTGCTGGGCGACAGACGGTTCTGGCGCATCCCGGTCATGGAAGGGGAATTCTTACTGGAGGATAGTTTTGGCGTCCAAAAGGCGGTCGGCGGGGGGAACATCCTGATCCTGGCAGAAACACTGGAGGTGGCGCTTGAGGCGGCGGAAAAAGCGGTGGTGGCCATGAAACAGGTGAAGGGAATTATTTTGCCTTTTCCCGGAGGGATTGTCCGCAGTGGAAGCAAGGTGGGTTCCCGCTACCGTTTTCTCCCGGCCTCCACCAATACTGCTTATTGCCCTACTTTAAGGGGGAGGGTGGAAAGCGAGCTGCCTCCAGGGGTGAACGCGGTGCTGGAAATTGTGGTTGATGGGCTGGAACTGGAGGCGGTCAAAGAAGCCATGCGGGTGGGATTGCTGGCCGCTTGCCTTCCCGGTGTAAAAAGCATCTCCGCGGGTAACTACGGTGGTAGCCTGGGGCCTTACCACCTTCACCTGCGGGAATTATTAGGGTGAGGGTTATGAACAAGATCGAGCTGACCTTGAAAGAAGAAACGACCATTCCGTTGGAGGCAGAGGTAATTTCTCCTGACTTGTTGGCTGGACTAAGGCATCAAGAAATCTGCCGCCTTCCTGTTTACCTGGGGAGGCATAAAGCCAGGCTGGGAGATTTGTTTTCCATAAAAGGTGAGCGCAGCAGTCAGATCTACGTCCAGGGAAACCTGTCCCGGGTGAAAAAAATGGGCTGGGGGATGTCAACCGGGAGGCTTTGTATCGCCGGCAACGGAGGAATGCACCTGGGAGCTGGTATGACCGGTGGCGAAATCGTGGTGGACGGGAACACCGGTGACTGGTTGGGCGCGCAGATGCAGGGCGGCCTCATCCGAATCCGCGGAAGTGCCGGCAACCTGGTGGGTGCTGCTTACCGGGGCAATCATACCGGCATGAACCGGGGGTTGATTGTCATCGAGGGTAATGCCGGGAATATGATAGGAGAACATATGCGGCGGGGTGTGATTGTGGTCCACGGAGATGTGGGAGACTTTCCCGGTGCCATGATGCGGGGCGGTACCCTGGTACTGGCGGGTCCCGTGGGGGAAGGCCCGGGAGCAGGTATGCACCGGGGGACCATTGTGGTGTTGGGACCATGTAGGATTTTGCCCAGTTTCAAGTATGCCGCCGCTTATAAACCGGTTTTTCTCCTGCTGTTGTACCGGTGGCTGAAAGGGCAAGGTGTGGAAATTCCCGGGGACAAGGTGGAGGCCGAGTACCGGCGCTACTGCGGGGATCTGGCGGAAACAGGGAAAGGGGAGATCTTGCTGTGGCACGAGGCAAATTAGCTCTCAACAGACGGGCCAAGGATATTTTTGCCAGGATGTTGGAGAACCAGGAACAGCTAAATATTGAAATCCATCTCTTGGATAACGGCAGCCGGGTGCTTGATGCCGGTATTGGCGTGGCAGGTAGTTGGGAGGCAGGGAAGGGCTTTGCGGAAATCTGCCTGGGTGGTATGGGTACGATTTCTTTTCAAGCCATGGCTTTTGGTGATTTCTGGCTTCCCGGTGTGACCGTGGCGGTGGATCAGCCGGTGGAGGCGTGTCTGGCCTCCCAGTACGCTGGGTGGAGTGTGCACGAGGGAGATTTTTTCGCCATGGGTTCCGGTCCGGCACGGGTGCTAGCAGCGACGGAGGAATTGTTTCAAACCATTAGGTACCGGGAGGAGAGCTGCTGCGGGGTACTGGCACTTGAGGGCCGGACTCTGCCTTCGGCCCAGGTGGCCGACTATATAGCGAAAAAATGCAGTGTCAGTCCCGATAACCTGTGGTTGATCATCACCCCTACCGCCAGCCTCGTGGGCTCGATCCAAGTTTCCGCCCGGGTGGTGGAAACAGGCTTGCACAAGATGAAGGAATTAGGGTTTGATATCCACCAAGTAAAGTCGGGCTGGGGCTTCTGTCCGGTAGCCCCGGTGGCCGCGGATGACGGCCGGGCTCTTGGCCGCACCAATGACTGTGTGTTGTACGGTGGCCAGGTTTACTACACGGTGGAAGCCGACGACGAGGAAATTGAAAGCGTTGTCCAGCGCATGCCGTCATCAGCATCTGCCGATTACGGTACCCCATTCTACCACATTTTAAAACGTTATAACTGGGACTTTTACCAGATCGACCCGTTGCTGTTCAGTCCTGCCCAGGTAGTGGTTAACAATATCAAGAGCGGTAAAGTGTTTCAGGCGGGCGGTGTGAACAAGGCGGTCCTAAAACAATCCCTGCTTGGAGGGTAGCTGATGCCCAGGATAGGAATCATAGGGGGGAGGGAGGACTGGCATACCCGTGTCCTTCGGCAGGCTTTTGAACAAAGGGGGTACCAGGTAGTATGGTTTCCGGTTACCCGCCTGGTGGCCCGGGTAGGGGAACAACCGGCGGTAAGTAGTGGTCAAAATGCTGCCGATGACCTTGAAGCGATGTTGGTACGCGGTATTCCCAGGGGTTCCCTGGAACAAGTCATTTTCCGGATGGATGTGATGCACGCTCTGCAGCGCATGGGGATCCTGCTGGTCAACTCGCCTACAGCTATTGAAAAAGCGGTGGACAAGTACTACACCTCCCGGTTGTTGGAGGAGGAGGGGCTGGCCACTCCCAAAACCCTGGTCGCGGAGCGGTTTGCTGATGCCATGGAAGCTTTTGAGCAGTTAAAGGATGTGGTAGTGAAACCCCTCTTTGGCTCCCTGGGGAATGGGATAATGCGCGTTAGCGATGCCGACACTGCTTACCGGGTGTTCCGGGCACTGGAATTGAGCAGGAATGTATTTTACCTGCAGCAGTTTATCCCCCATCAAAACCGGGATATACGGGCTCTTGTCATCGGTGACCGGGTAGTGGCTGCCATGTACCGGGTGGCGGGCACCTGGAAAACCAACTTGGCCCGGGGGGCCCGGGCAGAACCCTGCGAACTGAACAGGGAGCTGGCTGCTCTCTGTGTTCGGGCTGCCCGTGTCGTAGGCGCACACTACGCTGGTGTGGATGTCTTAACCGACCGGGAGGGGCACCATTACGTGGTGGAAATCAACAGCATCCCGGGATGGTCGGGCCTGCAGTCAACCACACCTGTTGATATTGCCGGTGCGATAGCCGGGTTTGTGGAGAATCTGCTCTGTTTACGGAGATAGACGGAGAGGTGAATTATGGAAGGAGTTGAGAAAAAAGAAGTATGCGCGGCACACAAGGTGGCCCGGGCGGCCCAGGCAGCGTGTATGCTGGAGGTGAGCGCACCTAAACCCGGCAATGTCAACCGGATGTATGACTTTTCTGACACGGCCTTTGAAGACTTTTTGCTGAGCGGCGTGGCCATTGGGCCGGCCATGGGCCGGGCCCGTCAACTCCCGGTGGGACAGGTGATCCTGCAGGCGGTGGTGGATACCCGGGAACTGGTGCCTGTCAACACCAATCTGGGGATTATCTTGCTACTGGCTCCTCTGGCCAAGGCTTACGGTGCTGGGCAGTGGCGTGAACAGTTACGGGCGGTGCTGGCGGGGCTGACGGAGGAGGATGCCCGCTTGGCTTACCGCGCGATCCAGATGGCATCCCCCGGTGGCATGGGGAGGGTGGCCCGTGGCGATGTGGGGGTGGGCCCAGACGGCACCCTGCGGGAAATGATGGCTCTGGCCCAGGCACGGGACAGTATTGCCAGGGAATACGTTACCGATTATGAAATTGTATTCGAACAGGGGTACCCTGCCTTAAAGGAATACTATCAACGGTGGGGCAAGTTGAGGGAGGCAATTGTACACACCTTTTTGAGTATTCTGGCTGAAGTACCAGACACGCTGGTGATGCGGAAAAAGGGGAAAGCAGCGGCGGAAGAAATTTCCCGGCAGGCCAGGCTTGTCTTACAAAGGAGACAAGACCTGTCTGCCTTTGACCGGATGTTGAGACAGCCGGATAACTCCCTGAACCCGGGAACCACGGCAGATTTGACCACCGCTTGTATTTTCGTAGCCCTGCTGGAAGGGGAAATCAGGTGGACAAGGGGTGGTGAAAAGGGTTGGGCAGACAAAAGCTTCTGGTAAGCGTGGTGGACAGGGCTGAGGCACGAGCGGCGTTAAAGGGAGGGGCAGATATCATCGATGTAAAAAACCCGGTAGAGGGTTCTCTGGGCGCGAGCTTCCCCTGGGTAATCAAGAAAATTGCCGCGTTGATGCCCCCAGGGAGGGAGCTGAGCACCACTTTAGGTGATGCGCCTTACCTTCCTGGTACTTATTCCCTGGCAGCGGCAGGGGCGGCGTGGTGTGGTGTGCATTATGTAAAAGTGGGCCTGTACGGCATGGCTACTATAGGCGAAGCGGTGTATTTTCTCCGCCAGGTAAAGACAGCGGTGCAACTGGCGGCCGGGGAGGAGGTGAAAATCATTGCCGTAGGTTATGCTGACGCCCATCGCTTCGGGGCCGTGCTGCCGCAAGACATCCCGCTGGTTGCAGCGAAAGCGGGGGTGCACGGCTGTATGCTTGATACTGCCGTTAAAGATGGCACCTCTCTATTGCAATTAATGCCAGCAGAGCATTTGACAGAATTCGTCAGGGAAACCTCCGCCTACCAGCTGCTGTCCGGGCTGGCAGGCTCCCTGAAAATGCAAGACTTACCTGCGATCCGGGAATTGGCTCCCGATGTGGTGGGCGTACGGTCTGCTGCCTGCCGTGGAGACCGGGTAAAGGGCCGGGTTGATGAGCGGAAGGTCCGAGGGCTGCGCAAAGCCCTGTCACCTGATCATACCACCTCCGTACCCAGAGTTTTACCCTGATCAAGCAATTGGATCAATCTTTGAGGTTGGTTGCCGTTGATCACCCAGCAGGAGGTATTGGGTGGCAGGTAGCGGGCAAATTGGCTGTCGGTGCACCGGTACCGGGATAATTCTTTTCTTGTCACCCGGGGTATCAGGCTGGTACCGGGAGAGAACCGGGGGTCGGCGTTCAGGACACCGTCTTGGTCTTTTAACAGTACCAGCAACTCTGCTCCCACCACGCAGCTGACGAAGGCGGCCATGCTATCGGAAGTAACTTCCCAGGAGGCCGCGAGTTTGTCACAATGGGCCAGGTAAGAAAAACCGGCCCAGACGAAAACGCCCCGGGTGTTTCCGGCAGCGAAAGCGCGGGGGTTGTGCACCATCCGGCTGCCGGGGATTAAATTGGCCAGCAGGTAGGCCTGCTGTTCCATGGCCAGTATAGCCATCAGGTGGGAAGTTGACTCGCTGAGGCAGTACTTGCGGTAGTGCATCCGTACCAGGTCCGCGTATTGTCCCCCTCCCGGCACCACCAACAGGGAGTGCCGCTTTCCCAACGAGCTGATGGTGTGGCACAAGGGGAGTAGGTTATCTCCTGAGACAAGGCTGCCCCCCACTTTTAGGACTATTTTACCCTTCATTGCCTACCCCCTTCTGAGGCCAGCAGGTAAGCCAGGGCAAAGCTGGGGGCAGCTACCGCCGCTTCCTGGCTGCAGTGCCGGGCTAGTTGCCTGACCTCCAAGCCCAGCCTCTGCCCGCATGCAGCGGCCATGAAAGCACCCAAACCCGCGGCCACCAACACTGGTTTTGGGTCACAGGCCGTCCGGGAGAGCACCTGCAGGATACCTTCGGAAATTCTCTGCAACTGTTTTTCATAGATGTAGCGAGCTATTTGGGTCACATGGTCAAGGGAAAGGATTTCTGGATCAGCGCACACAACCCGGGCCAGGCGCACAGCGGCACCCTCTTTGGTTTTGGATCTGCCGTCGGGTGCAGGACAGGTATACTCGTCCGGGGAAATATGGTCTAGTAGCAAGTGAACGTCGGCGCTGATGGCAAAACACTCGGCGGCGGTGCTGGCCAGTTGTCCTTTCACCGGTATCCGGCAGGCGATGGTATTGATGTTGCTGCGCAGGACGCCGGTATATACCAGTTCACCGGCCTGCAGCCTGTCTAGGTCCGTTTTGCCCAGGGAGGCAGGGTGTCTGTCAATGATGGGGATAATATCGGTGGTGGTGCTGCCCACGTCCACCAGTAAACTATAGGGGTAGAAGCGGCCTGCCAGGGCAGCGGTAGCCACCCAGTTGGCGGCGGCGACCCGCAGGGGCGATACCCGTGCCTCCCGCAGGCCAATAAGGTGGCCGTTCACATCCAGAATGCGGACAGGGGAGGCGGGGAAGGCTTGTTGCACGCAGTCCAGGATGAAGTGCACCCCTTCTCTCTTGGTACGAAAAGCGTCAGACAGTTCGGCGGTCATGGTTACCGCTAGCGGAAGCCCCTCTCCCCATTCTCGGGCAATTTGCTGAAATATCCCCCTGATGCTTTGGGGATCGCGCCAGATTTCCAGGGGGTGGTAGAATACCCGGTGTCTAATTAACTGATCCCCTGCGGTTTCAACCAAGGTGGCTTTTATGTTCACTCCTCCGATATCCATACCCACAGCTAACGGCATTTAGTTCATCCCCTTCTCACCAAATTCATCTGCTAATTGTTTGATGCTAATGGTAACGGGACTTGTCAGATTGACGGAAGCGGGCAATTTTTCCCCGGTACATGCCCGGAGTATCAGCCAGGCCAGGTTGGTGTCAATTGCCCGTCGTAACGCCAAGTAGGAGGTGGTGATACGGGGGTTGATTTCCATCAACACGGCTCCCTCGGGCGTAAGCACCATGTCTACCCCCACATAACCGCAAAGGCCGGGAAAAAGGGTGCAGGCCTTTTCGGCTAGTTCCACTGCCTCCTGTGCCAGTGGATGGGCCAGCCCAACAGTGCTCCCAGCGTAGTGAATAGTCTCTCCCACCTCCAGCAGCTGTTGGTTAAGACTGAGGGGAAGGGCAGACCCGGGGGAAACTATTAGGGAGACACTGGCGGCATTGCCACGGAGATATTCCTGGGCCAGAAAAAACGGTGCCGGTTTTTCCGCAGCGATCGAGTGCCACACCCGTTCCAACTGCTGTTGGCTCCGGATCACGTAGGTGTAGCTGGACCCGGCACCATCTACCGGCTTGAGTACCAGGGGCAGCGGCAAGGTTTTTAAGATCTGCAGAGAAGCAATTTCAGTAGAAGCTATTTCTGTGGAGGGTATGGGAAGGTCTGCCTTGAGCCAGCGCTCCAGCGTTAGCTGTTTATAGGTGGTGGGTTCAACTGCTTCTTTACTGGAACCTAGTAACAGCTTTCCCGCCTGTTCAACTATTTCCGTTAACTCGGCCAGGATGCCGCCGATCTCGGGGGCCAGTACCAAAACGGCGTCGACTGCAGCTGTCAGTTCACGGAAAGCCTGGAGGCCAAAGGATATCCCGCCGGGGAAAATTTGGTCGGCCACAAATTTTCCCCGGTCAAGATGCGGGTCCAGCACGGTGATGGTGGTGCACCCCGATACGGCGGAAAAGTCCTTCAGAAGGGCTGCCAACATGGCGGCACCTTCCGGTAACAGATGTTCCTGGTGATCTTTCCGCCAGGCACCGGAGGAAAGGTGTTCATAAATTAAGATTTTCAACTTGCTCAGCCTTTCATGGAGGTGGTCCGGATGGAAAATAAAGTCAGGCAGATATACAATGCCTGGAAAAAATGTATTCATTCCGGAGAGATAGAGCCGGGAATTATCCAACCCATGATTGCTCGTTCCTGGCAGCGCTGCCTTGAAAGACAGTTTGACCCGCACAGGGTGATTACTAATTGTCTTTCCCGGCAGCAACTGAAAAAGTGGACTCGACAGTGCCACCGACTAATTGATGTTACCAACCCGTTCATGCAAGATTTGTACCAGTTTGTGCGAGGTTCCGGGTTCGTAGTAATTCTCCTGGATCGCCATGGATATATTTTGGAGCTGGTGGGTGACAGGGAAATTATCGAACGGTACTCTCATTTCCGTAAAGGAGAGAACTGGAGTGAGGAGTATAAGGGGACCAATGCCATGGGTCTGGCCTTATACGAGAAAAAACCCGTCCAGGTTTTTGCCACGGAACACTTTTCTGAATTGAATCATACCATGACCTGCTCTGCCGCGCCTATTTTTGATACCAACGGCCAGATGCTAGGTGTTTTGGATCTATCCGGGGATTACCGTAAAGCCCACCCCCATACCCTGGGGATGGTGGTAGCGGCGGTAAGGGCGGTGGAAAACCAACTTCGACTGGAGCTGGCCTCCCAGGAGGTGTTTCATTCATACCAGAAGATCAATGCCATGATGGAATCCCTTTCTGAAGGGGTGATTTCTTTCGATGTTTACGGTGTGATCACCCGTATGAATTCGGTGGCCAGCAGTATCATGGGGGTTTCAAGGGACCAATGGGTGAGCAGGCCGATCAAGGAGCTCCTCCAAACCTCGGATATCCAGGAAACCCTGCTCCAACAGGGCAGGGTTATTAACGACCGGGAAATATTTATTGAATCCCAGCGGGGCAGGCTGCATTTCCTCATTTCCGGGCGCCCCATCCGGGACGCCCGGGGGAACATCCAAGGGGGTGTGATTACCATCCGGGGGATCAAAAGGGTACACAAGCTGGTAAACCGGATGGTGGGAGCCCAGGCCCGGTTTGTTTTTGACGATATCATTGGCAACAGTAGGGTGCTTCGCGATGCGGTGGAGCTGGCCAAAAGGGTGGCCAGGGGGAACGCCACGATTCTGCTCCAGGGTGAGAGCGGCACCGGCAAGGAAGTCTTTGCCCAGGCCATTCACAATGCCAGTAATTACCGCCGCGGCCCATTTATTGCCATCAACTGCGGTGCCATCCCTCGGGACTTGATAGAAAGCGAGTTATTTGGCTATGAGGAGGGGGCCTTTACCGGTGCCAGGCGGGGAGGGCGGCCGGGGAAATTTGAGCTGGCTAACGGAGGCACTATTTTCCTGGATGAGATCGGGGACATGCCCCTGGACATCCAGGTCACCTTGCTGCGGGTACTGCAGGAGAAACAGATCGTGCGGGTAGGGGGAGCAAAAGCCATCCCGGTGGATATCCGGGTGATTGCCGCTACCAACAAGGATTTGCTTAAAGAGATGAAGAAAGGGCATTTTCGACAGGACTTATTCTACCGGTTAAGTGTTATTCGTGTTTTCATACCCGCTTTAAAGGAACGGGGAGACGATATCCTCATCCTGGCCCGTTACTTTGCGGAAAAAGTGGCCCGCCAGCTGGGAAAGAGGGAGATGATACTGGCGCCGGCAGTGGAACACCTGTTCATGAACTATTCCTGGCCCGGTAATGTGCGGGAATTAAGCAATGCCATCGAGTGCGCAGTTAACATGGCTCCGGGCAACGTGATTGAAATCGAGCATTTACCGGAAGAAATGCGGTGGGCAGGCAAGCTGATACTACCTGACGATCAAGCCGCTGAAAAAGAACTGCTTTCGCTCAAAGAAATGGAGAAAAGGTTGATTTATCAGACCCTGCGTAGGTTGAACGGTAACATCTCCCGCTCGGCAGATATCCTGGGGATTTCCCGCAACACGTTATATAAAAAAATCCGGGACCTGGGAGTAAACTTAAGGCAAATTATGTGAAAAAACATGATATGTGTGGAAAATGGACACTTCCTCAGCTGGAGTAACTAGAACCATTGAGTCTAGTGGTTTCAACAACCCTTTTCCCTGGTAAGTCTCCAGTCATTGTGCATTAACTTGGCAGGTGGAATAACCACCTGCTTTTCTTGTTGCGCGAAATATTGCAAATTTCAGGGAAAGTAGCGCTGATTTACTTCTAAAGAAGTGGCATGGAAATTGCGTAGGCATGTGGGATAGGTGAGGAAGGACAAGGAGTCTCAGCGGGAAGGAGGCGGGAAAGGTCTGAAGCTGAAGTTTTGACCTCAATAAAAAACTTACTTATCCGTAAAGGAGGGTTTGTTCATGTCGGTTTATCAAAAGATGGTTGATGAGGCTTTAGCGGCGCAAAAAGCGGATTTGACGGTGATCAAGGCAAAGCGGGGAACGAACTTTAGAATTGAAGATGCCCGGCCTTACGTCGATGCTGTAAACGGGATGACGGCTGGAACAGGGCAAAGCGCAGAGGTTATCGCCCTGCATGTAGATTCTGTCAACGCCCATTATGAGATTTTGCACGAGCTTACCGACACCGTGCGGCCGGAAGACGACCCTTTTGTGGAGCATTACCAAACTCCTGCCATTCTGGAAATTTTGTATGAACTGGATCCGGGATTCCGGACCTCCATGGAGAAGTTCATTGCCGCCATCGGAGAAAATGAAGCGCTGATAGGCAAAGAAGCTGTACGCCGCTACGGAGGTTTCTACGGCCCCACTTGCGTGGTGGACTTTGCCTTCGTTCCTGGTTCTACCAGCAATGTGGTCAATTCTATTCTGTCCAAGTTAGATATTGACAAGGATCATAAAAAGGCCATCCTGGCTTCCAAGTCCTGGGGAATGAACACTTCTTACGGCATTGGTGCAGCCTTTGCGGCGGCCTTGGAAAACGGGAAAACGGCTGCTGAAGCAGTACGGGAAGAGATAGCCACCTTGCAAGGGGTATATGATACCCCTATTGCTGCCCAAACCAAGCTGATGAACGAGCTCGGCCATTCTTCCTTTGATGTAAACAAGTACATGAATATGTACAAGGACCGGATGCGGGCTACAGTTAAGAAAGCCGTTGATGCAGGAGTACATTACGGGAATATTGTCACAGTACCTGCTTACTGTGTGGGTGACGTGGCCCACCACATTTCCCAGTCCATGTATAACATGGCCAAAGATGATGTAACCATGGCCATCATGGAAGCGACTACCGAAGTGATGGAAAACACCTTGAAGCGCGGCCTGGACAAAGGATATCAGAACGCCTTTGAGGTGCTCAGCGTGGCCACCGGCTCTACGGCGTCGGCGGTAGCCTACATCCTCGAAAAGGACGGCTTTACGGTCCCCATGGTAGTGGACCTTTTAACCAAGCGTTACAGCAACTATGTCCAGATGTATCCTAACCGGGGTGCAGCGGCGGAACTGCACAACTGCGACTTTATGGACATGATTCACCGCGGCGCCAAGATCAATGAAATTGCGGCCATCGGTGAAGGCGGAAAGGTAAGGGGCGTGGAAGTAGACCTAAGCCCGGTAGATAACAACGAGATCATCGGCAATCCACAGCGCTATACCTATCCCGGCTGTGCCATTACCGTGCGTTTCTCCTCGCTGATGCGGCTTGCGGACTTCCCGTGCTTGTTGACCAGTGAGCCGGTGACCGCTACCCTGATGACCAACGTGATCGCTCTCAATCCCCAGGTTCCCGGTGCGCCAGCACGGGTCTGTAAGGACTGTGCCGTATGCACCCTGACCAAGCGGCACGATTACTGCAATTGGGATTCTGCGGTTTAGTATTTCATAGTAGATACCAGGCTGCCCTCGCAAGGGGGCAGCCCGGTATCAAATAACCTGGAGGGATGAAGAGATGGGTTCTACCTTGGGAAAAAAATTGTTGGCGGAGCTGATTGGAACCTGGATGCTGGTGTTAATCGGGGCCGGTGCCGCAGCTGTCACTCTGCTGTTGGCCAAAGGAGAAACTTTCGCTTCTGATTTTAGCATTGGCATCGGAGCCCTGGGAGGGTTAGGTGACTGGTTAGCAATCGGTGCAGCCTTCGGTATTGTGGTAACTGCTGCCATCTACATTTTTGGTCCGATATCCGGTTGTCATATTAACCCTGCGGTTACCGTTGCCCTATGGGCTACCAGGCGTTTTCCCGGCAACCAAGTAATTCCGTACATTGTCGCTCAGTGCATTGGTGGTTTTCTGGGGGCCGTGACCCTACTCATTGTTTTAGGATCCAGGGGAGCTACAGTGGGCGGACTGGGTGCTCCCGGTCCCTTCCCCGGGATTACTGATGCCCAGGCTTTTGTGGCGGAAGCAGTGGGCACCTTCATTCTCATGCTGACCATCATGGGTATTGCCGTGGACAAACGGGCGCCCCAGGGCTGGGCGGGACTGATTATCGGTCTTATCGTGGCCGGAGTGATCACTACTGTGGGCAACATTTCCGGTTCCGGCATCAACCCGGCCCGTACCTTCGGTCCTTACCTGGCCGATTCGCTTTTCGGGGGCCCTAACCTGTGGGGTAAATTCTGGATTTATGCCATCGCACCCCTGTTGGGAAGCGTGGCAGCAGCCTTTGTGTACGATTATGTAGCGGATGCCGGGGCAGAACAGTCCCAGGCCCAAGAACCAGGTGAGTTAGATAGAGCCAGTGTGTGAAATTCTAGAGGCGGCGTTTTTTGAACCTGGACGGCAATCTACTTCAGGAAACTCCTCCCAACCGAAATGCTTGTGATGTTTGCCATAATATTTTGCCATAATTATGAAGATACATTCGAGATGGGATTTTATGTCAGGAACAGTAAGTGATAACAGGGCTTGACTGTTAATTTTGCCAGGCTGACTTGATTCTCAGCTTTCGGAAAAGAGCTGCCTGGTTTTCCTGAAATGGGGGGTGGCGAGGCTTGCTTGATTACCAATCAGTGCCACCTAATATTCATGTCAGTCTTAGCCGGGTAGGGGTACGGGACATGGAAAAGATTATTCGCCTGCGCCATGACGGCGAAGAAAGCCTTTTTTATTCACGCCTCAACCTCTTCGTGGATTTAAGCCCCGGGCAGATGGGGGTGCACATGTCCCGGTTTGACCAGTGCGTGACCGAGATTATCGAGGAACTGGTGAGAGAAGAAGGAATGGACATTGAGTCCTTGGTGGAAAAAATGGCCCGCCTGGTCCTTATCCGGCAGCAAGCCGTAAGGTCGGAAATTAGTATCAGCGCAAAATATCCTGCGGAGCGGATCACACCGGTTTCGGGGCAGAAAACCCAGCAGATTTACACCTTGATAGGTATGGCCGTTAGTACCAGGAAAAGGACCAAAAAGCTCATCGGGGTGGAAGTTACAGGGTTAACCGTCTGCCCCTGTGCCCAAACCATGGTGCGGGAGAAGGCGGAACGCACCCTGGAGCAGGCGGGTTTTAGCAGGGATGAAATCGGCAGGATCTTCAGGATGATTCCTCTGCCTTCCCACAACCAGCGGGGCAAAGCCACACTGATGATCGGATCAGAGGAGAGAATTGATGCCCGGCGGCTGGTGGCCATTGTGGAGGAAGCTTTCAGTTCGGAAGTTTACGACCTGCTAAAACGTCCCGACGAGCTGTTTGTGGTGGAAAAAGCCCACCGCCGCCCCCGGTTTGTAGAGGATTCCGTGCGAGAAATGTTGTGGAGGGTAATAGAAGATTTCTCTTATCTAGCCGACGACAGTTTTGTCCTGGCCAAACAGGAAAACTTTGAAGGTACCCACCATTACAGCGTGTTCGCCGAGCGGTCGGGAACCCTGGCGGAAATCAAGGAGGAGTTGTGGGGTAATCAATACCTGTTGCGGCATACCACTGTGCAGGAATGGTTAAACGGTTGAGGGTGGGTTAAGTACCGTGCAGATAATACCAGTAATGGATTTGAAAGACGGGGTGGTGGTCCATGCCCGCGGAGGTGACCGGGATAACTACCGCCCGGTGCAGAGCGTGCTGACCGGCAGCAGTGAGCCGGAGGTTATCGCCCGGATTTTCATGGAGAGATTTGATTGCCGCAGGATGTATGTGGCGGACCTGGATGCCATCAGCGGGCAGGGGGATAACTTTGCAACATTGCGACAGTTGAACCTGTTGGGGCTGGAACTGATGGTGGATTGCGGGGTAAAGACCACCGCGGAGGCGGATATATTGATAGCTATGGGTGTGGGGAAGGTCATTGTCGGAACGGAGACTCTGGAAGATCTGGAAGAGTTGAAGAGATTGGCAGCCCTACACGGTGTGGAGAGGGTTATCCCCAGTCTGGATACCTTTGAGCGGGTTGTGAGCCGGTGCCCGTCCCTGGCCGGCCTCTCCGTCGCTGAAGCATTGGAAGTATTAATTCCCCTGGAGTTTGAAGAAATAATTGCCCTGAACTTATTGGCAGTGGGCACTGCACGGGGGCTGGATAACAAATGGTTCATGCCCTTGGCTCCTTACTGCCGACGGCAGAAGATAATCCTGGGCGGAGGGATTAGAAAAAAGGACCTGGATGTGTTATCAGGGTACGGCTTTCACGGGGCACTCCTTGCTACTGCCTTTCATACCGGGGAAATGGAGAAGCAAGTCCAGATGCCCTGAAATCAGTCAGCATAAAGTTTGAGAAATCCAAGGATCACGTAATCCCGGTTTTTCTGGCTGATTGACCATGGCCGCTTTCCCAAGGTCCTGTCAGGGGACATCGAAGACGGGCTCAAGGCCTTGCCCTTGACAGGACGGGAGAAAGCGGTACACTACAAGCACCAGAAAAACTACCTGCTCTCGTTGGAGGTCTTTGCCTACTTTTTCTTGCCACGTACCATTTTTGGCTGACAGTTGACACGGATTCCCGGTTCGTGCTATTATCTTAAAAAGTCAAAAACATCAAACAGCCATGACGGGGAAGATTAGGTGTACTGTCTGGCACCCAGCGAGCCGGTGAGGGTGGGAGTCCGGTGTGTACCGGGTACATTGAATGGGCCCCTGAGCCTTGGCCCGAAAAGAAGGATGAGTAGGCGCCAACGGAGCTCCCGCCGTTAAAAGGGAGGGGGTATCAGAAGGTACCCTTGAAGAGTGAGATTTCACCGGTTTAAGGCTGGGTAGACCAGCCGTGGAATCTAACCCGGGTGGCACCGCGAAAAGATCTTTCGTCCCAGGGGACGAGAGATTTTTTTGTTTCTGGCGGTCGGATGTGGCGTCCACACGGGTAAACCGGTGGGTCTAACCTGGGTGGCACCGCGGAAACCCTCCGTCCCTAGGGCGGAGGGTTTTTGATATGTAAGGAGGTTGGCCTTGATGTACTACCCCAGCCGGCAAGAATTTACCCGCCTGGCGCGTGAAGCGAGCTTGATACCTGTCTACCGGGAATGGGTGGCCGACATGGAGACACCGGTGTCTCTCTTCAGGAGGGTGGTTACCGGGCCCCCTTCCTTTCTCCTGGAAAGTGTTGAAGGCAGCGAGACACTGGCCCGGTATTCCTTCCTGGGCACCGACCCTCTCCTCACGGTCCGAAGCCGGGGGGGTGAGTCGGAAATCCGGCAGGACGGGGTGAAGATGATGGTGACGGGGAATCCCCTGGAGGTGTTGCGCCGGGTGCTGGCCTGCTACCGTCCGGCTTTGGTTTCCGGCCTGCCAAGGTTTTACGGGGGAGCGGTGGGCTACCTGGGGTACGATATCGTTCGTTTCCTGGAAAACCTCCCCGACAAGTTGCCGGAGGACCCGGAATTGCCAGACAGCTACTTCCTTCTCACCCGCCTGGTAGTCATTTACGACCATGTAACACGGAAGGTCAAGGTGGTTGCCAACACTCCGACCCGGGAAGAACCACCGGGGGGCTTTGGGGTGTTGTACGATGAAGCTGTGGCCCGGATCGAGACCCTGGTCAGGCGCATCCAGCAGGGAGGGACTTCCTACCAGGTGGCCCCGGTGCTCGATCTGGCCGGGGAGTTCCACTCCAACACTACCAAGGAGGAGTTTGAGGCTGCGGTCCGGCGGGCCAAGGAATACATTGCGGCGGGAGATATCTTCCAGGTGGTACTTTCGCAGCGGCTGGAAACAGACCTGGTTAACGACCCCTTTGATGTTTACCGGTGTTTGCGGGCCGTCAATCCTTCACCGTACCTGTACTACCTTGATTTCGGCGAGCTGAAGATCGCCGGGTCTTCCCCGGAGATGCTGGTCCGGTTGGAAGGGGACACAGTTACGACCCGGCCTATCGCCGGAACCAGGCCTACCTCCACGCAACCCGAAGAAAACGACCGGTTGCAAGAGGAACTGCTCAAGGACGAAAAGGAAAGGGCCGAGCATATCATGCTGGTTGACCTGGGACGGAATGACCTGGGGAGGGTTTGCCGCTACGGCTCGGTGCAGGTATCCCAGTTCATGGAGGTAGAGGGCTATTCCCACGTGATGCACATTGTTTCCGAGGTCCAGGGCAAGCTCCGGGAGGGCCTCGATGCCTTTGATGCCCTGGCTGCCTGTTTCCCCGCGGGGACGGTTTCGGGGGCCCCGAAGGTCAGGGCCATGGAGATCATTAACGAGCTGGAACCAACCAGGCGCGGACCCTATGCCGGTGCCGTAGGGTACTTTGGGTTTTCCGGGAACATGGACACGTGCATCACCATCCGGACCGTGGTGATGAAGGGTCAAAAGGCTTACGTCCAGGCCGGGGCCGGAATCGTAGCCGATTCGGTTCCGGAACTGGAGTACGAGGAAACCATGAACAAGGCCAGGGCCTTGCTGGCGGCGCTGGACATGGCGCGGGAGGGGATAAGATGATCTTGGTTATCGACAACTACGACTCTTTTACTTATAACCTGGTCCAGTACCTGGGGGCCCTGGGGGCAGAACTGGAGGTGATCCGAAACGACCGCTTGGAGGTGAAGGATGTGGAAAGGCTGAAACCGGAGAAAATCATTCTCTCACCGGGTCCGGGTACCCCCGAGGAGGCGGGGATCTGCGTCGACTTGGTCCGGGGGCTTGGGGCCCGGATCCCCATTCTGGGGGTGTGTTTAGGGCACCAGGCTGTTGGGGTGGCATACGGGGCACGTATTTCCAGGGCCGAAAAGCTCATGCACGGCAAGACGTCTTCTGTTTACCACGACGGGTCCGGCCTTTACCAGGGCCTGAAAAATCCCTTTACCGCCACTCGTTACCACTCCCTGGTCATCGACCCCAGTTCGGTTCCTGGCTGCCTGCGGGTTACGGCTCGAACAAAAGACGGCACCATTATGGGAATCCGGCACTCTTCTCACCCGGTGGAAGGGGTCCAGTTCCACCCCGAGTCCATCCTCACCGAAGAGGGCAAGGCGTTTCTGGCCAATTTTCTGGGGATTAACTGAACCCTCCGAGAAGATCCGGCAACAAGGGCGAAAAAGGGGGAGTTTTCCGTGGAGGAGTTCATCGGCAAGGTGGCCGAAAGGAATGACCTTACCGAACAGGAAGCGGAAGAAGCCATGGGGATGATCATGAGGGGAGAGGCGACACCTTCCCAGATTGCCGGTTATATCACCGCCCTGAGGATGAAAGGGGAGACCCCGGCGGAGATCACCGGCTCGGCCCGGGCTATGCGTAGGGCCGTGGTCAGGGTCTACACGGACAATGAAAGGCTTGTTGACACCTGTGGCACAGGGGGAGACGGGGCAGGAACCTTCAACATCTCCACGACCACGGCCTTTGTCGTAGCCGGGGCGGGTTTAAGGGTTGCCAAACACGGTAACCGTTCGGTTTCTAGCAAGAGCGGTAGTGCCGACGTTCTTGAGGCCCTGGGGGTGAAGATTGACATTGCCCCGGAAGAGATGGGCCGGTGCATAAAGGAGGTAGGAATGGGTTTTCTCTACGCTCCACGCCTGCACCCGGCCATGAAACATGCGGCAGGGCCGAGGCGCGAACTGGGGATCAGGACGATCTTTAACGTTCTTGGCCCGCTCACCAACCCGGCTGATGCCCGTTTCCAGCTCCTTGGGGTCTTTCACCCGCTCCTCACAGAAACCCTGGCCCAGGTTCTGGCCAACCTGGGGACAGAGAGGGCCTTGGTGGTCCACGGTGACGGGGGTTTAGACGAAATGACGGTGACGGGCCCCACGAGGGTGAGTGAGGTCTACCGGGGAAGGGTGCATACCTATACCATCAGACCCGAAGATTATGACCTCGAGATGGGGACCAAAAAGGACCTCAAGGGCGGCACGGCGGTAGAGAATGCCGAGATCACCCGGCGTATTCTCCAGGGGGCTGGGGGTCCCAGGCGGGCGGTGGTTCTGCTGAATGCTGCTGCCGCCCTGCTGGCCGGCGGTGTGGTCGAAAGCATCAAAGACGGGATCCAAATGGCGGCCGATTCTATTGATTCCGGTGCTGCCCTGAAAAAGCTCGAGCTTCTGCGGGAGTACACAAGGAGTGTGCAGTGAATGATCCTGGACGAAATTGTGGCTCGAAAGAGGGCAGAGGTAGCCCGGCAA
>SESX01000129.1 GCA_004367365.1 Candidatus Acetocimmeria pyornia | reverse complement strand
GCGTGGGAGGGGGAAGGGAACGGGGTGGGGTCGGGGATGAACTCTGCACACTGCCTTTCCTCAGTGAGGTGCCACAATCCGGCAAACTCCCAGCCGTCCTCTTCGGCCTCTTCCTGAGAGGGATATTCCAAGTCGTAGAACACACTGGGTGGCTGCTGGCTGAAGTCCACCCGGGTGGTTCTGCCAAGCTCCACGGTTACCGTGACCGAGTTGCCTGTGGTCCGATACATCCCGTCCACGAAGATGTGCCAAGGTCCGTAACCGGGGGCTTCGATGGCGATGGTATATGTACCGGGTGGAAGTCCTGGCATTAGGTATTCCCCTGCTTCGCTAGTTTTGTAGTAGGGGGGTTCGAATACCTGAGGATGGATCCAAGCCTCGGTCACGGGATTACCTGCCGCGTCAGTCACCCGGCCCGCTATACTACCGCTGCGCTCAAGCGTGAAATCTAACGTATACACCTGCTCGAGCTCAACCTGGATGGTTTGAGATGTGGGCATGAGGTTGGGATCAGAAGGCTGGACTGTTACGATGTATTCACCACTTTCTGTTATGGCCAGCACATATCGTCCCTGGGCATCTGACCGAGTGAACTCAAAGTCAGGCCCTCTCGCTGTGATAACTGCATCTGAAATTAGTTCTCCTTCTAGGGTGGTGATAGCTCCTATAATAGTGCTAACAGGAAGTACGCGGGAATAGATGGGATTTTGGTTATGTGTAAGTGCAACAGAATACATTCCAGCTGTAAAAGGAATCCCCACGCTTAGTGTAAAAGAGCCAACTGGCACCACGTGGGCAACAACGCTGCCATCTTCCTCGTGGGGAGGTTCAGCATAATCGAAATATAAATCAAAGCTATACTGGCTTACCACCGAAGAGTTTATATCGTACACTAAAAAATTATATGCTCCATCAGGATTGCAATAAGGAAACGGCCTGAATTCACCCTCCTCAATTTCTATGAAATCCTCGGTCACCTCATCATCCGGAGTCACGTACAAGTCTATGTATATCATGCGTTTTGCATTTGTTAAATCCCCATTGCTAGAGAGAGTCAAAGCGGTCTGTGCTTCCACAGGAGCACAGCTGAACCTGGTCATGCTCTCCATCCTCTTTTGACAGTGATAGCAAAAGGTAGCATTTGTAGAAGTAGCGTTAGCCATAATACAACGTCCCCCATCTGCTTTATTCCCGCGGCAGCAAACACCGTAGTTCACGGTCGTGCAGGTCCGATTAGAATCATAGTTACAACACAGTTCACCAGTGGATGACTGAGTTACACCGTCGGAAGGACAATCGCAACCACAAGTCTCCCTATCAGAACATAGGGGGTTAGGTTGATCAGTGGAACTATTACATCTTCTATCTATTGACCCAGCATCTCTCGAGCAGTACTCGTCTTTCAGCCCTCCATATATTTCAATATGCCCCACCTCATGAGCAAGAACGTAATTATATCCCAAGATATTTTGGGTATCCGCCAATATCCATACTGTGTCCTGTTGATTGCTTACGCCGGCATATCTTTTTCCGTCCGGCATTATGCCAACACACATTTGTGTTTGATCAGATAAACCTACGATAATATTATATCGAGAACGTTCTACGCCCTGATGTTCCACAAAACGCTTGATTTCTCCTAAAAGTCCACCTCGCAGATTCCAAATCATCGTCTGAAAGCCCGTGCACGCTGTTTCTGAAATCTCAAGATTCTGCGTTTCAGTATCCAATACTGTCATTAATACCGGCCAGGTGTTCGGGTCATCAAGAGATACGCCTGGGCAATTTCTCAATGGGGTTACCTCTAGGAAGTTCCTCACAAGAGCATGGGCTTTAGTCTCAAAGTCAGATTGCGTCCCTACCCAGTTGACTGGCACAAACAGGAACTTTGCATTGTAGTCTCTTACTTGGATGGTGGTAGTGGAAATAGCGTCGTATTTCGCGGGAATAGTCTCTGAATATGTAGGCCAGCATGGGCCTCCATGGCAAGCTTGCCCAACCACTGTCAAATGATATGTGTAGTTCCCGGTTCTCAAAGGCAAGCGGATCTTGAACGAAAATTCATGCTCTCCCACAGGCACGAACTGCTGTTCAGCCCACAAAGGCTCCCAGTACAAACCCCTTACCAGAGGCAAGCTGCATAGCCACCCATGTTCGCATCCATACACCATAAAATAGTACATTGGGCAGTAGCAGTTCGCGTAGTATCTGACGGTTACAGTTATTTCTTCACCAGCGCGGGCTTCTTCTGGAGCTTCAATCCTAATCCAGTCGATAAACGGGTTCGCCCGCACCGTAAGTTGGTCGACCACTGCCAATTGGCCAGTAGTTTCTTCCACGTAATCCAAGAAGTTCTTCAGTGACAAGATTCCAGCCTCGTCATTCACCAGGAGGGAAGGATGGATAGCTACAGCAAAAGGCTTAAATCCCAAACGGTTATCATCATATCGGCGCCTTATATCCGCGAAGAACTCCCTTGATCCGCCACGGGCCAAATAGAAATTGTCGACTAGCGCCTCGTCCAGCTGGATTCCAAAAGCTAGCGGGATCGCGACAAGTCCCGCATGTGTGTCTTCTAAATGGTATGGGTGGTCAGGCCCTTTTGGAAAGATCCCTGTGCATGAGCGCACCTCAAGTCGCTCCAGTACACGGAGCAAAGTTTCATTTACCAGATAACCTTGCGGTTTGAAGTCCGCGATGTACTGGGGGCGCATGTTCCCCACCGCGGCCCGGACCACCAGGAACGCATTCTCCAACCTGTCGTAGAGTTCCTCCTCGGAAAGAGAAAGCAGGTCCTCACCGGCCTCCCAACCAAGCACCCCGATCTGGTGACCCCGGTCGTGGATCTCCTTAACCAGATTCGGATAAGCCAACGCTATCTCCCCGGTCACATACACCGTAGTCCGCCAGCCATAAGACTCCATCAGCTCCAGGATGGGCAACACGTTCTCCGCGTCCTCCGGCGTTACTAGGTCCACTTGCAGGTTGATGAAGGTGGGCTTGGGCGGCACAGGCTGTCCCAAAATCCCAGCTGGTTTTCCTTCTCCCAGCGGGTCGCTTTCGCGGGAAGCCGCTGGTTCCTCTCCTGACGACAGAACAATCCCCTTCAGAATCACGCGGTGGGGGCCAGCAGGATCGTTGGAATAAACGGTGATGGTCTGCTCCACCGGTTGGGGATTTCGGCTGTAACCAGCGGTGTTGAATCGCACCGTCAACCTGGCAGTCTCTCCAGGATCAATGGTTTCCTTGTCAAGCTCATAGGTGGTACATCCACAGGGGTGACTAACCTGCAAAATTGTAACGGGGGCATCACCCGCGCTGGTTAGGGGAAATGTATGAACAACAACTGTGCCGTCAATCACTGAGCCGAAATCAAATAGCTCCTCTTCCAGAGAAAGCCGAGGCCCTCCCCATACGGCAACACAAACCACTCCCACTAGCCATACCCCACTTAGGAATGTCTTTCCCACCCTAGCCTCCTAGTTCTTGCCCTCGATTTTGGTCAACCCGAGCACCGCCTCCGCGTGTGAAAAGGGGCCCGGGGTACCCCCGGGCCCCTTCGCTTCACCTCAGGATGACCACCTTCTGCACCTGGGTCACTACCCACTGGCCGCCTATCTTGACGTAGGCCTTGTACAGGTAAACGCCGTTGGCCAGGTACCGGCCGAGCAGGTCGTCGGTATGCCAGATCAGTTCGTTGCCGGCCGCCTCGCCCTGCCACACCAGCCGCCCGGCGAGGTCATAGACCTCCACCCGGATGGCCTCGGCCTCCACCCCTCGCACCACGAAGGTGGTGGTGTGAACGTCGCGGATGGGGTTAGGCACGTTCTGGACGGAGACTGAGGAGGCCAGGTCCCGTGGCTCTGCCTGCCGGGATAGCGAGGCCAGGGCGGAGAGGGGCGAGGCCTCCGCGGCAGGTGCTTTGTCCACCCGGATATTGTCTACCAGCCAGCCGGTGAACTGGTTGAACCACTTGTCCACCGAGTCGAACACGAACCGGATCCACATCTTGGTGGCGCCTGAAGGGACCAGAAATGCCGGGATATCGGCCTCGATCCAAGCCCGCTCAGAGGCATCCTTAGAACTGAGTCGCCAGATCTCCCTCCAGCTGTCGTCGGTGTCGAACTTCACTTGCACGATGGTGAGATCGAACTCATCTTGCTGGAAGGCCTCAACCCAACGATAATATTTGAAGCTTACCTTGATCGCCTCGACTCCAGCAAGGTCAATCACCGGCGATTCCAGGGTCAAAGCCCCAGTGGTGCGCTGCCCGGTATCATAGTTGGGACTAGCGGTATGATCGTCCTTCCCGTAATAGGCAGCGTGGTTCATAGGACCTAGCTCTGGGACCGTAGCCGCACCGGTACCCACGCCCTGATCATCGGTGATGTGCCACAGGCCGCTCATGTCCCAGGTGGGGTCGGATTCGAAGTCCTCGTAGAGCAACATCACCTGCTCAGTGACGAGGATCGAACAGTCTTTTTCGGTTGCCTCAAGCACCGTGCCCGAACCATCTACCACTTCAACGACCAAGGTGAAGTTGTAGGAGCCGGTGGTACGGGGTACGCCTTCGATGTACCATTTCCCGGTGGGGGCTTCGCGCAGAGTGAGTCCGGGCGGGATGTCACCCTCCACCCGCCACCGTCTACGGCCTTCCCGGCCACCCGAGGATCTCAGCTCCACCTGATAGAAGGCACCCACCGTTGCCTCGGGCAGGGGGCACTCGTTGGCTATGGTCAATGTCATGGAGCCAGCGTAAATCGTGACCTCGTCCACCAACCAGCCGACGAGGTCGTTGTTGTAGCCGTCTATGGAGTCAAAGCAGAACCTGATCTGGATTTTGGGAAGGTGTTGGGGCACGGACAAGCCGGTGTCTACCTCCTCCCAAGTCCACATCCGTTCGGAGGGATCTCGAGAGTCCTTGTACCAAACGGTTACCCAGTCGCCACCCTCAAACCGGATGTCGACCCAGGTCTGATCGAACGCCCCATCATATGACTCCACTTCCCGCCAGGACTTGAACCCGATGAATATAGGTTCTCCCACGAATTCGGCAGGGATGGGGTACCAGGGCGAGACGAGGCAGCCTTTCACTCTCCCACCTCTATTGTAATTTGGATCTATGCCATCTTTGGGATCATTTTGCCCAAAGTAGGCTACCTCCCCATAGTCAGGGGTGACGATGTCCACACTTTCCCCGTCTATCCAGACCTCGCTGGTTTGGTGCCAAAGCGGATTGAACACCCAACCCACTCCGCCGGTAGGCGGATCAAAGGTCTCCTCAGCGATCACGTTGGTGGCCAGCTCACGGCAGACGGGCGGCCGCACGGCCAAATAGAAGGTCTTGGTCACCTCTTCCCGGCCGACCGAGGCTTTGACAGTAACCTCATAGGTGCCGGCAGAGCCCAGCTCGGGATGTCCGTAGATACGACCAGTCCCTGAATCCAGCTGCAGCCGCGGTGGCAGGGTCTCCACCTCAGTCCTACCTGGGACCAATTCCCATCTAACCCCAGGCATGTTGGCTTCGAGCTGGAAGTACACTTCTTCCGGATCGAACCGGCCGTTTCTGTTGGCATCCAGAAATTCGCCATGCTCAACCTGGCAATTTCCGTTTAGATCGTGCCACTCCCCCGGGTCAATGTACCCGTTCCCGTTGAGGTCTCCTTCCACGTAGGGCTGTTTCTCAATGGCCTGGGGCAGTGTATCAGTCAAGATCATCAGATTCAGCGGCTCAGGGGTATGTTGTTTCCTAACGTCATCGATGAGCCAGCCTAGGTAGTCATTCTCCCAGCCGTCAACCGAGTCAAATACGAACCGGACCCACATCTTGGTAGCGTCAGCTGGAATGGTGATAGGTTTGTCGGGGTCAGGGTTGCCATCGGCGTTCGGATATTGAGAGATCTCCACCGACTCCCAAGCAGTACTGTTCTCATCGCTTGAGTCTTTGTACCAGACAGTCTTCCAACCCGCGGTTGGGTCGTCGACCCCCCAGGGGTCGTATGTCCAGGCGTCATCACTGGACCAAGCAGTCCCGTCGAACCTTATCTGGACATACGTTTTGTCGTAGACCTGGGAGGGGTAGGCTCCTTGATATTGCTCCACCTCGCGGAAGTAGTCGAAAGAGATGGTCACATATTTATCGGCGGGATTGAGAAAGTTGGGAGGCGAGGTGAGAGACCCTCGAGCTACCGCCCCGGTCTTATCATAGGAGCCAGTACCAGTGCTGGGATCAGGACTGCCGAAGTAGGCGGCGTGAGTGGGGGAGGGGAAGTCTGTCACAGCAGCGGGCTCGCCAAACAGCTCGTCCTGATCTACCCTCCTCCACAGGCCTTCAGTTTCCCATTGATCCCAACGGTCAGCGTCCTCGAAGTCTTCAGGGTCAGGCCAGGATTTTTCAAGGTCATAAGTGCCACCGTGAGTTGCCGAATCTTCTAGCCATTGAACAGTCACGCAATCAATGACAGCTTGCCCGATATTTATGATGTCAGCTCCCCCCATGGAAACGCCATCTCCTGTGGTGTCAACAACACCCATAAACACCGCGATTGCAACTACTCTGCCCCCAGAGATTGGAGCTGGGACCGTCCAGCCGGTTGGAGTAGGGCCGCTGAAGGAGGTAGCGCTGTCACCTTGATAGCTAGCCAGACCGTTCGGAGAACCGACCCCATCCCATCGGCCATACCACCATGTGGTAGGGGTAAAGGTAACACAGGCCCTCCTTTCCTCGGGAGCGCCCTCGCTTACCACAAGATAATGGTCAGCATAGCCACCGGACGTCGGAACCTCAATCAGAACAGCCATCCTCGGACCGGCATCGGGTGCGTAGCCCATAGGAGGAACATGACGATAAGTAAAGCTTAAAGCAGTTAGGTCATCTATTGTGAAACGTTTTGCACAATCGATTCGGACCATAGCCCAGTCTCCGTCGAAAAACGTGCGCAACTCTACCGAGATTCCAGGTCCATTGCAGGTACAGATAGGGGATTCGCCGGGTTCGTCACCCCACCAAGTGGCCTCTCCCGAACCGCCCTTCTCCAACGTAACCCGCGCCGCCGCTAAGGTGGAAGCGACGCAGAGAACCGTCACCATGAGACCCAAAGTGGTCACCCAACGCCTCTTCATGATCCCTCCTCTCCTTGCTTTCAGCTGCGCGATTTCTTGTGCCACTGCCGACCCCTAAACTAATTGCAGAATTACAAAACATTATACATTCAACAGCTGAATTAGTCTGTAATGCGCATAACATAGGCTATGCAATTCTAAACTGGAAAAGAGATCACCGGGCTGCGTGGAAAGTCTATCCGCACCCTCGGCCTCCTGGTATCTTACTCGGCCGATTGGCTGGCCAGGAACTGTCCCAATCTGTGAAGTAACATTTGAAACAGGCTATAATAGCAAGAGGTATATGTAATGAAAATGTACTTTCTTATATGGCACATGAATAAACCTGCTTTAGGCAAAATCTTGCTTTGCAATTGTGTAGGCCCCTTGGGTCAGTTGGCCGAAGGAGAGGCCGCCGTCCCCCGGGGGCACTCGCTCGTGCTGCACATAGCGAAACCCGGCCCGCTCCGCCTCCTCCCGCACCACCGTGGCGAGAGCATCGTTCACCGCCGCACCCCCGGTGAGCCCCACTGCC
>SESX01000128.1 GCA_004367365.1 Candidatus Acetocimmeria pyornia | reverse complement strand
CCGGGGCGGTGGGGGGATATACCGCCGCCGCCGCCACCAGCCTCGCCCTCTCCCTGTGGCTACTTTCCCAGCAGCTGCCCTCCGGGACCCTATCCAAACCGTCTGAACCACGAGTCAGGGAGCTATTGCGATTTTCTCTCCCACTTTATATCGCCGGGTTCTCCTTCCTGCTCATGACGCGCACCGATGTCATCATGCTGGGCTATTTCGCGCCGGCGGAGCAGGTGGGGGCCTATCGGGCCACCGTGGCCCTGGCCCGGCTGGTGACGTTCGGCCTGGGGGCCATCAACATGGCTTTCGCCCCCATGATCGCCGACCTTTACCAGCGGGGAGACATGGGAGAGCTAAAGGCGATGTATCGGATTGGGACGAGGTGGGGGGCCTTGCTGAGCCTCCTCGCCGCTCTCCCATTTCTCCTTTATCCCCGAGAGGTTTTGGGCATGTATGGAGCGGGGTTTGGGCTGGCTGCTTGGGCACTTGTGATATTGGTGGCCTTTCAGTTGGTCAATGCGGGGGTAGGGTCGGTGGGGTTCATGCTCCAGATGAGCGGTCATCAGGATTGGGTGCTGGCGAACAACCTGTTCACCGCCGCCCTCAACGTGGGGCTCAACCTGTGGTGGATCCCCAAGTGGGGGCTGTTGGGGGCGGCCTTGGCCACCGGCATTGCCCTGGCGCTGAACAACATTTTGGCAGTAATCGAGATAAGAGCCATGCTTAAGACCCATCCATTTAGCAAGGACTATGCCCGGCTAGGCTGGGGCGTTCTCTTGGCCTTGGGGACGCATTTAGTGCTCCGGCAGCTTGGGTGGAGCTGGCCATGTGGATTGCCTCTGGGGATGCTTGCCCTCATAATTGGATTTGTAGCCTTGGGGTTAAGCGAGAGCGATCGAGTGGTGCTAAGAGCTATCTGGAGGAGGGTTTGGAGAAAGCAATATGGTTAAGACTTCCCAACTCCTTCATCCTAGGGGCCGCCAAGTGTGGCACAACTTCCCTGTATTATTACCTCAAGCAACATCCTGAGATTTATCTACCTAAGGATAAAGAGCCGCATTTCTTCGACAACGATGTATTCTGGAATGAAGGTGTAGATGTTTTCTTGCGACGGCATTTCCAGGGAGCGCAACGTTTCCCAGCCCGTGGAGAATCTACTCCAGCATATTTCCACCGCTGGGAGAAGGTGATTCCTCGAATTAAGGCAGTGTACAGCGATGTTATTCCAAAATTCATCGCGATCTTCCGCTATCCAGTGGAGCGGGCCTTCTCCCATTTATTTGCATCGCGTAAGTTAGCTATAGCATTGAAGAGGGGATGAAAATGATAAATGATAAATTCCAAGTTATCTACATCCTTGGCACTGCTCATAGTGGCTCCACTCTCCTAGATCTCATTCTGGGCAGTCATCCCTCTGTAGTCTCTACAGGAGAACTGTGGGCATTTCCCTACTGGGTCAAGGAAAACAGGCCTTGCTCATGTGGTGCCCCCATTCGGGAATGCACCTTTTGGATGCGAGTTTTGAACAGGCTGTACGAGGAAGCATCGTGGGACCCTGGTGAGCTCCATCCGCCGGATGAACTCCGCACTCCCACATTGGCATGGAGAATAAGGGCCGTGTTAGGAACTAACAAACTCCTCGGGGGTTCTGAAGAGTTTGGTCGAAGAGAGCACTTTCTCCTCTCTATCATTGCAAAGGAAGCTAACGCCGACTACGTCGTGGATTCATCGAAAAGGCTTGATCGCCTCTTGAAACTCTATGATTCAGGAGCTCTGGACCTGAAGATCGTGCACTTGGTAAGGGATGGCCGGTATGTCCTTGATGCTACGAGGAGAGCTGCCATTCGCAGAGCCCAATTCCTGGGTGAGAAGCCAAAGAGACGATACCGAAACAGTATTTGGATCTATAGCGGTTGGATCGTCAATATGCTCGGGCAAATTCGCTTTCTTAGCAAACTTGATGCGGGCAATTATTATCGCTTGAGTTACGAAGAGCTAGCTACAAACCCACATACAGCCGTAGAATCTTTATGTGACTTTCTTGAGATAAAATTCGAGCAAGACGTTCTCAAGCCCGCCTCATCAAGATACGTGTTCAAGCAGGAACACCACATCATTGGTGGAAATAGACTAACCAAGAAGGCTAGAATTCATCCCGAAATGCCCATTGCATATCATGCAACTTGGGAAAAGAACCTTTCTCTCATGGATAAGTGGGTGTTTGCCTTGCTAGGGGGTCATTTCATAAACCGCAAACTGGGCATCGACAGGAGGAAGTGACTTGAAGATTTGCCTTTTTGCCTTGAGTAACTTTCTTGATGTGCAAGGGTCTACCGAACCCTATTATGTGTATCGCCATCTCAAATCCAGACATGAGGTCATCGCCGTCGTTCCCAGCTCAGGTGAGCGCGCTTCGCCAAATCAAGAGATCACATTCATCAGGAAAGTTAAGGGACTGCCGACATTCATGTCTTACAATCTCCTGCTGATTCCCTCCTTAGTAGTAGGTCCTTTCAAAGATGCACACGTGATATACACCTATAAGGGAGCGATCACGCCCGTGCTCGCACTCAAGTTCCTCATGGGGAAAAAGTGGGTGTGCGACTTTCGAACCTCGCCTCTAGCTCAAGAGCTGGAATTTAAAAAGCTTCAAGGCACGTTGACTTTAGGGAGACGAATTGCTTATTCGCTCGCCCGATGGTTTTACAAATTTACCCTGCCAAAGTGTGACTTGATCGTAACCCTCAGTCAAGAGATTCAAGAGGAACTCATCCAGGAGTACGGAGTTCCAGCAGAAAAGATTTTTACACTCCCTTTAGGAGTGGATCTGTCTTTGTTCTCGCCAAAAGGGCTGCGCCCTTCGATCCAGGAGAGCGGCCTGCGACTTGTCTACTCTGGAGCCATCGCTCCTCAGAGGGGTCTCGACACAGCGCTTCAAGCTTTAAGGCTCCTGAAAAACAGTGTTCCAACCCGGCTTGTTATCATTGGGCGCGGTCCTAAAGCCACGATACGCTACCTTCAAGGTTTTGCTCAAGATCTGGGTGTAGACAAACTAATCGAGTGGAAAGGCTTCATCCCACACGATCGGGTTCCTGAGGTGTTGGACACCTGCCACATAGGGCTCTCGCCGCTTCCCCGCTTGAAAGCTTATGAGGTGAGCTCACCAGCCAAGGTTGTGGAGTATTTGGCCATGGGATTGGCAGTAGTGGCGACCGACATCCGCGCCCATCGTAAGGTAATCCACCACGAGGAAAACGGCCTGCTCGTCCCTCCAGGGGACCCAAAAGCCTTAGCTCAAGCCCTTGAGCGTCTGTATAATGATCCAGGACTCCTATCCCAAATAGCATCCAGGGCACGCGAAAGCGCGAAACCTTACAGCTGGGATGCACTAATAGAAGGCTTGGAAAGGAGGCTTCGAGGATTAGCACATTAGAGACTGTTTTAACATAGTAAGGGGAGGCTATAATGAGATACTATGGACAAACGATATCCCAGCGACTTGACGGATGCGGAGTGGGAACTTCTGGAACCGCTACTTTTCAAGCTCCAGGGGTCGGACAGCCTTGGGGTCATCCCTTGCGGGGCCCTCAACGGCATCTTCTATACTTACGTTCTAAAGGAGGCTTGTGAAGGACTATGAGTACCTCATGGAGACAACGGAATGCTGGATTTGCTCGGCGATGATCCGGATGGTGGTAAGAAAACTTACTTCCTATTGGGATCTAAAACAGTCCCTAGCTTCAAAAGATCTCAAAAAAGCAATAGGCCAAGCTGCAAGAGGAAAGAGTCAGCGAGGGTTCTCAATACTTGCAGTACAAGGGAAAACTGCAGGGTATGATCTACGAGCTACGAGCTAAATGAAATGATTGGGAAAATATACCTTCTTTTATTTATAATGCTTATATTTACTATACCTTTCGATTCTTATGGTATTTTAGATGCAGCATCATTTTCTATATCGTTGGGGGATCTTATATTGCTTTTTATTATATTTATAATTGCAATAAATTTGGCATTCTTCGATACTAAATTTACAGTTCCTCGGACAGGGCAAATAGATTTCTTCATGCTTGTATCCATTCTTGTTTGGGGAGGTCTTTCTGCTTACTTGAATGATTCTAACGCAATCAATGCGGTCCTATATATGAAAGCCATTTTTAAGCTGTCTTTCATATACATGATAACCGTCATATTCCTTAACAATCCCTCCAAGCTCCAATGGGGTGCTAAGGCGATATTGCTCAGCGCTTTAGGAACCTCCATCCTGGCAACCGTACAAGCTCTTGGTGTTGTTCCTCTAGAGATCGGACGGCCTTTACGATCCAGACTCTCCGAGCTTATTGCGATGAATATCCTACGATCTGCCGGTCCCTACGTAATTTATGGACACTACGGAATGTGGCTGCTTCTAGGATTCTTCCTTGCATTATCCATGACTTTACCATCCAAAGGGCTAGCAAGGCGGAGCGCTCTGATGCTGGTAGTCCTGTCCTTGCTCATCGGGATTGTAGTATCGCAAACTCGCTCCATTTGGTTGGCAGCTTTCCTGTCCATATGTGGTTTTTTCCTCACCTACTCCTCAAAGCCACAGCCTAGAATGATTCCTGGGAATCCCGTTGTGCGTGTCACTCTGTTGCTAACTTTAATCTTCTCCCTCTTCACGCTCTCAATCATCCAGAGCTTAATTACGTCATCCGTTAATCTCCAGCCTGGAACATTATATGAGCGGCTTCGCATCGCACATGTCGGCATTACGCTCTTCACTCAACATCCGATTCTAGGTATCGGATATGGGCGCTTTCTCGAGCTTGCTGAGGGTGCAGGAGTCATTAAAGTGCCTCATAATATATTCCTTGAGCTGCTGTTGTCTACAGGGATATTGGGAATAACGCTATTTCTTATCTTCTTGGGAATAATTTTTATAAGGATCTCGAGGACGATTAAGATGACTTCCGATCTAGGAAACCAAACCTTAGCTCGTGGTCTTCTTTGGGCTTTTTTCGCTATAATGGTTATAGCACAGTTTGTCCGTGGATTGTACTCTGCAGAATTGTGGGTCAGCATGGGGCTGATAAGTGCATTCTACTTTACCATCAGAAAGGAATCAGCTTCCAAAGGTACAAGTCGAAGCTACGGCGATGAGTCCTTGTAAATCACTATTACTTGTTGTATTCTCAGAGGACACAGTTCTTTACTATAACTCAACCACTTTTAGGGTCAATAATCCCTTATTTCTCTTATATTCCCACTTATCTCGTCTTTTAGGTAAAGTTATATTAAGCTCTCCTGCTATAAAGTCTTATGGGGATTTTCCAAACCGAAGTAAGCTTGCTGTCCAACTTAGCGCGCGCCCTTACTACGGCGGATCGGTGATGGGGTTCTTCAAAAGCCTCCCTAGA
This sequence comes from Candidatus Acetocimmeria pyornia, assembly GCA_004367365.1. Lineage (GTDB taxonomy): Bacteria > Bacillota > Sulfobacillia > UBA3575 > UBA3575 > Acetocimmeria > Acetocimmeria pyornia. The sequence goes on along the minus strand of SESX01000128.1, from coordinate 2,248 downwards.
ATCGCTCTCCCGACCCTGCGTAATATCAAAACCAATGTAAGAGAAGCTGACCTCGTAATGGTTCAGCTCCCCTCGTCTATTGGATTTCTCGTCTATCTGCAGGCGAAAAGGATGAGAACACGCTATTTCCTCTACATTGTCGGCGACATCCGCCGAGTAGCTACTCAAGGGGAGAAATACCGAAATCCACTCATGCGCCTAGCCGTTGCTGCCGTAGCACACATGTTTCATATGATAAGCCAGAAAATGGCCTGTGGTTCTCTCGTTTTCGTCACAGGCTCGGAGCTCCTTAGAGAATTCTCCCCCCTAGCCAAACGTTGCGTTAATCTCATCCCCAGCGTTGTCTCGGATGAGGATATCTTCATTCGCGAAGATGTCTGCACAACGGAGCCGATCCGTCTGCTCTACGTGGGCAGGCTGGTGCCGGTCAAGGGACTTAAATACCTTCTTCAAGCCTTAAAGCAGTTACTCGATGGTGGACTACCTGTAGAGCTCCGGCTTATAGGTGACGGCTATCAGAAGCCCTATCTGGAGTCGCTGGCAGAGGAGATGGGGATAACGAAACAGGTCTCCTTTCTTGGAAGGGTCCCTTTCGGTCCAGAGCTATTCCGAGCCTATCGGGAATCACACATCTTCGTGCTTCCCTCACTCTCCGAGGGGATCCCCAAGACCCTGCTTGAGGCGATGGCTTCCGGGTTACCCATCGTCGCTACCCGGGTGGGTGGCATCCCCGATGTCGTAAAGGACGGCGAAACCGGCCTGTTGGTGGAACCCCGGTCACCGGAGCAGATCGCGCAGGCGGTGGAACGGTTGGTAAGCGATCCGCTTTTGCGTCGCAGGCTCATCCGAAACGGATACCACTTCGCCAAAGAGCACACTGTGGAAAAGCAGGCTGAGCTCATGTGGCGGGAGATCTGCTCGTTCTTCAAGCTGGAGGCAAGATGAAAACCTGCTTTTGGATCGTCGTCGGGCTCATCCTATGGCACTATGTGGGATACCCGCTGGTGCTTGGTGTCCTGGCCAGGTTAAAGAGGGCGAAGGCCTCGCCTCTCCCAGATGAGCTACCCCAAGTGAGCATCATCATTGCAGCCCACAATGAAGAAAGGATCATCGCGAGGCGCATCGAGAACTGTCTGGGGTTGGATTATCCCAAAGATCGCCTGGAGATCATCGTGGGCTCCGACGGCTCCACCGATCGCACCGCAGAGATAGCCAAGAAATATGAGCCACAGGGGGTTAGGGTATTGGCGTTTCCCAATAACCGGGGCCGCTCCCAGGTGCATAACGACTGCGTGAGGGAGGCAACCGGCGAGATCGTTTGCTTTACCGATGCCGATACCCTCTATGCCCCGGATTGTATAAGGAAGCTGGTGCGCCACTACGCCGACCCCAAGGTCGGTTGCGTGGGCGGTGAGTTGCGGTCGCGCTCGTTTCAACAGGGAGCCATCGGAGGAGGGCAAGGGCTCTACTGGAGGTGGGAGTATGCCCTCCGCCGCTGGCAAAGCAAGCTCGGCGTGCTCACCAAGGCGAGCGGGGCCAACATGAGCATGAGGAAAGAGCTTTACCGGCCGGTGCCGGACGATGTGGACATCGACCAGGCCGCCGGGCCGATGGTGGTCCTCCAGGGGTATCGCGTAGTCCATGAGCCGGAGGCCATCGCATATGAGGAGTTCCCGACCAGCCTAGCCAGAGAGCTTGCCACCAGACGACGCCTCACCATCCGGGCTCTCACCGCCCTATGGCGCTATCGCGAGCTGCTCAACCCCTTCAAGCACCCCTGGCTTGCCTTTCACACTTGCTCCTATCGGCTGCTACGTTACCTTATGCCCTTCCTCCTGCTCGGAGCCCTCACCATCAATGGGCTCTTGCTAAGGGAGGGCTGGCTTTACGATGTGGCCTTCGCCTTGCAGGGGGTCTTCTATCTTCTCGGATTTATCGGCTTTTTCTTGGAGAAAAGAGGGAAGAGGTTCTGGATCTTCTCCTGGCCCTTCGCCTTCCTGTGGTTTCAGGTGGGCATCCTTACGGGGACTCTAGAATTCCTCCTTGGCAAGAGGATCAAGGCTTACACACCCAACTAGCACGGAACCCGGGGTCACGGAACCCGGGGTCAGGTCTTGTGGGAACACGGGGTCAGGTCTTGAGTCGTGCATTTAGGGAGGACTGTGCCCCTGGATGGGTCAAGCCGGCCGCGAAATGGCCATTAAGGAATTCACCCTGGAGCGGATGCCCCACGACACGGAAAGGGTGT
>SESX01000127.1 GCA_004367365.1 Candidatus Acetocimmeria pyornia | reverse complement strand
TGGGAGGTTAAGATTATTGACGAGAGTGTGGAGCCGGTGGATTTTTCGGAACCCGTAAACCTAGTGGGAATAACCTCCATTACTGCGGTAGCTCCCCGGGCATACGCATTGGCCCGTAGATTCCGGGAACTCGGGGCCAAGGTTGTGCTGGGAGGGATCCACCCTTCGGCCGTACCAGAGGAAGCGGCCAGGCATGCAGATGCAGTGGTGATCGGAGAGGCAGAGAACGTCTGGCCGGGTTTGCTCGATGATTTTAAAAAGGGTAGATTGCGCCGTTATTACTCTTCGAAGGAGCGCCCCAACCTGGATAATCTACCTGTACCGAGGCGAGACCTTTATAATGCACGGAAATACCTCACCCTGAGTACGGTCCAAACCTCAAGGGGGTGTCCGTACGGTTGCTCCTTTTGTTCCGTCACCCGTTTCTTCGGTCGTACGTACCGGATGCGCCCTGTGACAGATGTCCTCCGGGAGGTAGAGGAACTCGGAGAACGGTTGGTACTCTTCGTGGACGACAACATCATTGGAAACCCGCAGCGGGCAAAGGAACTGTTCCGAGCCCTGATCCCAAGCCGGATCAAGTGGCTCGGCCAGAGCTCACTCAATATTGCCAGTCAGCCCGAATTACTGAGCCTCGCCGCCCGCAGCGGTTGCATAGGCCTCTTTATTGGCTTTGAATCCCTAGTCAGCGGCAACCTCCGCAAAATCGGAAAAGCGATGATTAACAAGGCAGACAAGTTCCTGGAAATGATCATGAGGATCCACGACCATGGCATTGGGATCGAAGGTGCCTTCATTTTCGGCTTTGATGATGATGATCTGGACGTATTTAAACGCACGGTGGAGTTTGCCCAGAAAGCCAAGCTAGCGGCAGCCCAGTTCGGCATCCTCACCCCTTTCCCCGGGACCGCTCTCAGGGAGAAACTCCTTGGTGAGGGCCGGGTAATAGAAAGTGACTGGGCCAAATACACCATTTCCAACGTGGTTTTCGAGCCACTTCAGATGAGCCGCGAGGCACTTCAGAACGGCTTCAACTGGGCCTACCGGGAGTTTTACTCTTACCGGTCCATTGCCAGTCGTTTGCTCCTGGGTTTTCGCAAGAACCTTTCCATTTTCTTTCCCATCAACCTGAGCTTTCGTCGTATTGCCTACGGGCTGCCGCTGAGAACAAGGCAGCAAGGTCGGTAACCAGCATGCGGTGACAATAAACCTTGAACCCTCAAGCAGGCCGACCTCCCCCGCCCGAACCGGCGGCAAAGCCGCCAAACTCACCGCAACCAAGGTAGATTAACCTTGTGCTGCCTTGATTTCTGAGGCAGCCATTTCCGCGATCAGCTCAGCGGCCCGGATGTGGTTGAAGATACCACAGGGACAAAGCCTGCCAAGGGCTTTACCCGCTTCTTCCGCTGTTTCCTGCCGGTTCTTGACCATCTCGACGTGCTTTTTGACAATGCCGGGAGATATCATGTGATGTCCGCACATGGTGGTGACTGAGAGGATTTCTTCCGGCGGAAGAAGCTCCTTCTTACCCCAAACCCCAAGGGAGAAGTTGATGGTGTGCGGTTTCACCCCGGCTTCCTTGCAGGCCGCGAGGACTTCGTCTAAGAGGCCACTGATGACCAGGGACAGACCTAGGTCTTTCTCCTTGATCATCCTTAAGAACTTGGTCACCTTTTCTCGTGAATCTAGGACACCCCTGAGACGGGACTTGTCGGTGATGTGTTTCTTGATTTCCTCAACACTGTATTCGAGGATCGAGCCGGACTTAACGTCCCCAAAATTGACACACCCGCACTCTTCGGCTGCGGAAATGTATTCCAAAGCCTTGGGCTTAATATTCTTGTCGTTGACACCCTTTGTTTGGTACATTAGCCAGACAAAATCCTTCTTTAACGACTCCCTAGACCCGCTTCTGTGTAGTGAATGTGTCATTCTGAACCCGGCCATCCGGACCGTTTCCGTCTGGCCGGGTTTTCGCCCCCTTTCTATATTAAAGTTCCCCCTGCCCGCCTCAGGTAGCCAAGGGACGCCCAAAACCAACGTTGACTTTTCCGCGGTAGGGCTTAATCCCGAAGGCTTCGAGGGTGTCCAGGACAGGGTGGTACCCGTTTTCATCCACCTGGAGGACGATACCGAGAGAGAAAACGGTATCGATTTCTTTCTCTACCGACCGGAGTGCCCTGAGAACCCCTTCTACCTTATCCAGGGGGCAAGTACCCTCAATGATAATGGACAAGAGGTACTCGTCAAGGACATCATCCTTCAGTTTTCCGGTGGTCCTGTCAGCCATTACCTTGGCAAGGGGGGTCTCTTCCGGTCCGGGGATTTTCAGACCAGCTCTAACTACCGCAACCGCTACCTTCTCCACATCCCGCATCCGAACCCCAACACCCGGTCGGCCCATATCAATACATATTCCTGCTTCGTCTTTACGAAAACGGCCTGTAACATCGTTCGTCTTACTTTCCTCGGTTCCACGCCCGGGCACCCCGGTTTCTGCTGTCGTCTCAGTTGGGTCACTCAGCACATGGCGGAAGTTGTCGTTAAAGGTATTGAGCGGCCCCGGCACAATGGTGTCAACCGGGCAGCACTTACTGCGGATACAAACGTAGCAATCAGTACAGCGGCTTCCATCGACAACAACGACCCCATCGTTCCCCATGGACAGGGCGCCTACCGTGCAGTAGGGAATACATTCCTCGCAGCCAATACAATCTTCGACCTGGACCAAAAGATAGTCCCTCCTTCCGGGGTATGCTGTATACTGTACTTCTTCATGCAGTAACAGATTCCTGCCAGGTCTGGTGCTAACGCATGACCCTGCGGTTATCATGGCGCCTGTCGAGAGTAACTCGGCCTTCGTCTGAACCTCAAAAAAGGAAACCCTTTGCCCGGTGCGGCCCCAACAAGGGGCTCACGGCAAAAGAAGGGCGGCCAAGCGGCCGACATCCGGAGCTGTCTCCAAGTTCATCAGGAAGTCTTCCACCTGCCGCACGGTATCATGGCTGAACTCCCGACCGGACATGTACCGAAATTTTTCTAGGAGCTCCTCGTCTGTCACCGGGTTAGATAAGTCACCCTTGGCAGCCTCAACCCTTTCCGTGACCACCTGGCCGCCGCGGAACACCAGGCTGATTTCGGTCGGGTCCCGGGCCGGCCAAGCCCTGTCGATTTCCGGGTCTGCCAGAGCAACTACCCTGCGGGCCAAGTCGACCACCTCAGGATCGTTGAACACGCCGGGCTCGAACTCGTCGACCAAGGCCTGACCTCTCTTCAGGGTCACCGCGACGCAGTAGGGCAGGCTGAACTGGGCATCCACCTTGGATTTGGGCCGGGCCTTTTCTTCCACAGGCTTGGCGTATTCCTCCAAAAGCTTGCTGCTGGTCCGGATCTCGATCCGGGTGATCTCGCCCAGTTGGGGGTGGTGCTTCCGGAAAAGGTTCTGAGCCGCCGTGACCGCTGAGTGAAGGACCCCAGCACACCCAAAAGGCTTGTAGATGATGTTGTTGATCTCCCAAACATCCCCCAGACCTCTGGTGATGCCGTCCAGGGTGTAGTTGCCGTCCAAAACGTAGGAACGGTAAAAGCCGTGCTCTCCTTCAAAAATCGTAACCGGTGCAGTCAATCCCCGTGCAGCCAGTTCAGCGGCAACAATCCCGTTCCGGCTCGCGTTTCCGACCTGAAAACGCTTCGTCCAGGCTCCATTAGCCTTGAACTCCGTGTTACCAGCAGCCAGACACCCGGCAATACCGAAGGCCCGGGCAAAACCAGGTGAATCCAAGTCCATAAGCTTCCCTGCCGTAGCCGCCGACGAAAACGGCCCGCATACCGAAGATTCATGAAAACCCCGTTCAAGGTTCAAGACCCCCGTTCTGGTCACCTTGCCAATCCGGCTGCCGATTTCGTACCCCAATACAACTGCAGTCAAGAAGTCCGTCCCAACCGCTCTTTCCCTCTCCGCCAGGGCCAGGGCCACCGGAATCGTTGTTACCCCGGGGTGGTTAAGGGAATACCTGTGGCTGTGGTGGTCCTCTAGTTCGAGAGAATGGCTCATAGCTCCGTTGATCAGTGCCGTGTTCTGAGCCGGCAGCCTCTTCCCAGAGACAAACACCGTAGCCTCCTCTCGTCCTCCCAACCCGGCGAAGTAGTCGAAAAGGACCTGGGTACTTTCCTCTTTCCAGGCAGCCACCATCACCCCTACCATGTCCAGGACACACATCTTTGCCCGGTGCACCGTCTCCGCGGGTAAGTCTTCAAACCTCAAGCTGCGGCAAAAACGGGCAAACCTTTCCGCTATAGTCATGAGGAGGCCACTCCTTCCGGAAGATCCGAACTCAATCTTTTGAGCAGGAGGCTTAAGTCCGGCAGGTCTTTCCACTCCCAGCAGAGCCGAATCACCTGGTCCTGCCTCTTCTGGCTCAGAACCCCTTGGGCCAGGCTGCGAAACTTTGTTTCCAGATCGCTTTCCCGCATGGGATTGCCCAGGCTCCCGAGGGCGTGTTCCACGTGTACAGAAAGGGTGGTGCCGTCTTTTTTGGTAACTTTAATTTTGACCTCGTGCTTGCGGATACCCTCTCTTACCAGGAGGGAAACTTTTTCCCTCAGGCCCGCCACCTCCTTGTCCTGGACCCGAGCGTCGGAAAACTGGGCTGGCCCCCCCGCCCCGTCAATAAGTCCTACAGCTGCACAGTGATAGGCGCTGAACTTTCCCTCAAGGCCGGTCTTGGGGTTCCGATTCCCCATCAGTTCAGGGACCAACCGGTTAACCCTTATTTCAATCCGGTCTACCTCATGAGGGCTGAGCCCCATCTTTTTTAACCGGATCATCCCATCCAAAATGGGGTGGGAAACCACCCCGCAGGAAAAGGCCTTGTATGTGTTTCGACTCAGTACCCAGTCAGAGCCTAGCTCACTGGTTAAAGCTTTAAAATCCGGTTTGCTGGCGGCAGCCCGCCCGTACCCGCGCCGCCCCTCGATGGGTTCTTCTGAACCTGTAAAACCCTCCCGGGCAAGCAGGGCCGCAAGGAGACCATTCTGGGCTGCACGTCCAGCGTGGAATGGTTTGGCCATACTCCCCAGCATCTCCCGGATACCACCAGCCTGGGAAGCAGCAAGGGCTAGCGCCCAGGTCATCTCCTTTCCGGTGAGACCCAGGAGATAGCCAGCCGCGGCACTGGCCCCAAAGGTGCCGGCCGTGCCAGTAACATGCCAGCCGGCGTCGTAATGGGAGGGACAAAGCGCGGCAGCCACCCGGCCGGCCACCTCACATCCTAACACAAAGGCAGCCAGGGTCTTTTCTCCAGATATCTGCTCTCTTTCCCCAAGGGCAAGCACCACCGGAAAAACCGGGCTCGAGGGGTGGAGAACCGTTTCTAGAACGGTGTCATCGTAATCAAGGACATGGCCCATGGTCCCGTTCACCAAGCAGCCAGACAATAGGTCAGTCCTTTCCTGCCGCCCAATGACCTGCACGTCTTCGTTTATCCCTGTCACTGCCAGGGCCCGGAGCAGGTATTCGATGGAGGGGTGCCGGCTGGCCCCCAGGGCCGCCCCCAGGATATTCAACAGTGCCTTAGATGCCTCGGACTTTACCTCCGCAGGGATGTCCGCCGGCTTTGTATTGACTACCCATTCAGCAATTTGCCTGCTTTCCTTCATGGCCTACTCCTTACCTCCGGTATTCCTGAGGATTCACCGCCAGGTATTCGATCAATCCTCCATGTTTCAGCACGGCTAGCAAAACCTCCGGGAAAGGTTCGCAGGAGAATTCCTCTCCAGCAACCTGAATCCGGCCGCCGCCGGGGTCGATGGTCATCACTTCTCTGTCCTTGAGCCCTTTTGGTAGACCCGGGCAAGCAACAGCTAGAAAGCCGTTATTAATACAGTTTCGAAAAAAAATACGTGAATAAGACCGGGCTACTATGGCCTTAATACCAGCTGCCTTCAAGGCCAGGATGGCCTGTTCCCGGCTGGAACCATAACCCATGTTCCTTCCCGCCACCAGGATATCGCCAGCCTCGATTTTCCGAGGAAAGTCCCGGGCAACCCCCTCCAAGACATGCCGGCGCAGCTCTTCCGGCCTGATTTCGGCCATGTAGCGGCTCGGCAGGATGTGGTCTGTACTGATGTCGTCACCTAAAACCCAGATCCGTCCCTGAACAAGTTCGGCCATGGCATACCCCCCTTTAAGAAACCCAGGCCGGCCTTTCGTTGAGGTAAGGGCGGGGATCGACAATCTCACCGGCCAGGGCCGAGGCCGCCACCGTGGCCGCGCTGGCCAGGTACACTTCCCCACCTGGCCCCATTCGACCAGGCATGTTCCTGGTCGTCGTGCTGATGCAGACCTCTCCGGGGGCAAGGCATCCTATTTCGTAGCCCCCACAGGCCCCGCAGGCCGGAGAGCTCACCACCGCTCCCGCCTGCTTTAGGATTTTCAGCAGCCCCTTTTCGTCTGCCCTGATCCAGTTTTCCTTTGAAGATGGGGTAATGATCAGCCGCACACCCTTTCTTACCTGTTTACCCTCAAGGATACGGGCCGCGATTTCGAGGTCCGGCAGCGACCCACCGGCACATGACCCTATAACACCCTGGTCTATCCTGGTACCAAGGACTTCACCGACCGGCACCGCGTTGGTAGGCAGGAACGGCTTCGATACCATGGGGGCAAGACCGCCTAAATCGTATTGGAGGTCCCGCTCGTATTGAGCATCAAGATCAGGGACATACCCCAAATCCTGTGCAACCCCGGCGTACACCAAGGTTACCTCATCGGCTGGAACCATCATGGCCTTGGTTCCCATTTCCACGCCCATGGTACAAAGGGCGGCCCGCTCTTCGATGTCCCACCCCTTGATCCCACTCCCGTGAACCTCTACCGCCTTGTAGTCTAAACCATCCGGCCCAAATTGGCCTAAAAGGAAAAGGGCCACATCCCGGGCCATTACCCCCACCGGCAGGCGGCCGTGCAGGGTTATCTTAACCGTCTCGGGTACGCGCAGCCAAAGTTTTCCCCTCGCCAGGACGGCCGCCATTTCGGTAGCACCAATGCCGGTGGCAAAGGCTCCAAGGGCCCCACCGGCCACAGAATGCGAGTCAGAGCCCACCATAACCATGCCCGGTTTCACGAAGCCCTTCTGCCTTAGGATCACATGGGACACACCCTCTCCACAGTCGAAAAAGTGTTTCAGCTCGTGTTTAGCGGCGAACTTGCGCAGGGTCCGGTGGTTCTCCGCAGCCCTGAAGGACGTCGCCGGGGAGTGGTGATCGATGATCACTACCACCCGGTCCGGGTTCCAGACCTTGGCACCAGGTAATCTGTTGAACTGGTTAATCATCACCGGGCCGTTATTATCGTGTGTCATCGCCAGGTCCACCTCGGCCTCTATAATCTGGCCAGGGCTGACCTCCTTTTCACCTCCAGCCCGGGCCAAGACCTTTTCCGCTAGGGTCTTTCCCACACCTAACTCCCCTTTACTTCAAAATCCCCGTGCCTGCTGATGTAGTTGAGGACCCCTCCTTCTCGGAGGATTTTCTGCATAATCTGAGGCAGTCGTCCGGTCTTCCTCTCCCAGCCCTGGGTAAGGTTGTACAGCACCCCCTCGTCAAGGTCCACCTTCAATTGGTCCCCTTCCGCAATCTCTGCGGTGTCGCA
>SESX01000126.1 GCA_004367365.1 Candidatus Acetocimmeria pyornia | reverse complement strand
GTAGTCGAGGAAGGCAACAGGACTACCATTCGGGCGAGCAACGTAGAAGGGACTGAGGCTCCGTACCACCTGGTCCGAAAAATGCGGGCTTCTTTTTTGGTGGTCGGGTCCCTCCTCTCCCGGCTTGGGCGGGCACGAATTTCCCTCCCCGGGGGGTGTGCCATCGGCACCCGGCCAATAGATCTCCACTTGAAAGGCTTTGAAGCCCTGGGGGCCACGGTCCGGGTTGGTCACGGCCACATCGAGGTAACGGCACCGAGGTTAACAGGCAGCAGGATCTACCTTGATTACCCCAGTGTTGGCGCCACTGAAAACATCATGATGGCAGCCTGCTTGGCCAGGGGAACCACCTGCATCGAGAACGCAGCCGAGGAACCAGAGGTTGTGGACCTGGCAAATTTTCTAAATGCCATGGGTGCCCGGATCCGGGGAGCGGGAACCAATGTCATCAAGGTTGAAGGAGTAGACAGCCTGCGCGGCACTGATTATACAGTCATTCCCGACCGGATCGAAGCCGGGACCTACCTGGTGGCCGGAGCCATTACCAGGGGTGACATCACGGTGGAAAATGTGGTCATGGAGCACCTGAAACCCGTCCTGGCCAAGTTAAGGGAGACGGGTGCCGAGGTGACCGACGACGACGGCCGGGTGCGCTTACGGGCCACGGAGCGGCCGCGGGCCGTGGACGTCAAGACTTTTCCCTATCCCGGGTTTCCCACTGATATGCAGGCCCAGATGATGGCCCTGATGTCCGTGGCGGACGGGACCAGCCTCATTACCGAAACTGTTTTCGAGAACCGCCTCATGCATGCCGATGAGCTCAAACGAATGGGGGCGGACATCAAGATCGAGGGACGTACCGCTGTCGTCAGAGGGGTCGGGACCCTGAGCGGGGCCCCGGTGAAGGTTACCGACCTCAGGGCCGGTGCGGCCCTGATCATTGCTGGCCTGGTGGCGGAAGGGGAAACGGAAATCGGGTGTGTTCACCACCTGAGCCGTGGATACGTAGATATCGTGGGTAAATTAAGGAGGCTCGGTGCCTCCATCCGCCGCGTGCACAAGGGCCCGGCCTCCTAAACACGAAAGGGTTACCGGGTCCAGGGCAGCGAGCCGGGGGGACTCCCCTGCGGCTCTCCTTTTTTTTGTAGGGAAAGGGCCAGTACCGAAGCAGTGACGACATCGACACCAGGTCAGCGGCCGCCCTGTTTCAGACATGGGAGTGACCACCAGCACGTATATTTAGGGTGGGAGGGGGCGAGGCGGTGAAACAGTTCCTGCTGGCGGTGGTGATGGTGGTCCTGCTGGTGGTGATCGTGATGCCGGCCCTCCTGGTCAGGGGGTGTCACGGAGACTTCACGCTGCCAGGGGAACGACAGGCCACCGGGATCATGGTCCGTCTCTACGTGAACAGCCGGGATGAGGTTATCGAACTGGGGTTAGGGGAATACGTGGCCGGGGTAGTGGCAGCAGAAATGCCGGCCTCTTTCCATCCAGAAGCACTGAAGGCACAAGCGGTTGTGGCCCGAACCTATGCCGTGAAGCGCATCAGGATTCTTGGTGGGCGGGGGTGTGACCGCCATCCCGGGGCGGATCTCTGTGATGACCCAGGTCACGGCCAGGCCTGGCAGCCCACCAGCGCCCTGAGGAAGAGGTGGGGCTTCTGGTACTTCCCCCGCTACTGGGGTAAAATCAAAAGGGCGGTGCAGGACACCGCTGGACTGGTGGTCACCTACGACGGTCTTCCCATTGATCCCGTCTATCACTCCACTTCCGGCGGGCACACCGAAAACTCGGAAGACGTGTGGGGCACCAAGGTGCCGTACCTGCGCGGGGTGCCATCAACCCACGAGGATCGTTCTCCCCATCTGAAAGAAACCGTGCGCCTGAAGTGGAGTGACCTGGAAAAGGCCCTCGGCTACCAGGGAGGGAGCCTGGCGGTAGCTGCCCGCCGGGAGGAAAAGGTACTGGAGGTTCTGGAACGGAGTCCTTACGGCCGGGTCAAGAGCGTCCGGATTGGGGAACGGGTCTTCAAAGGTACCGAGGTGAGGTCACGCCTGGGACTGAGGTCAACCCTCTTTACCTGGCACCGGGCGGGCGACGCAGTCGTGATTGAAACCACCGGGTACGGACACGGGGTGGGGATGTCCCAGTATGGAGCTGATGGACTGGCCCGCACCGGATGGAATTTTCGCCGGATTATTCAGTACTATTACCAGGGCGTGAAAATTGAGAACCTCAGTGACCTGGTGGGCCTCAACCCGTAACACCACCACCGGCGGCCCCAGTTGGAGCCAGGCCCACGCAGACCGGCCCTGGGTGCCTGGAAACAGGAACGGGCCAGAGGAGGATTTTGAGGTGGTACCACGAAAACAAGGAAACCAGAACCAGTGTTTATGGGATACAACACTACGGCCTTTTTCAAAAGGCCCGAGGGGAGGACGGAGATGAAATTCAGCTATGTTAAAGCCCTGGCCGGAGATTTAACCGTCATTCTTATTTTCGGAACCTTTAAACCCGAAATCCGCGCCAAGGTGAGCTCAGAAGTGAAGAAACACGAGTACCTTGGGGGCGGTGCAGTCGGGTTCGTCGAAAAACCCCAGTTGGAGGCGGGGCTTGAGCACAAGCTTCCAAGACTCAGGATGAACGACCCGGAGCAAGCCGCCGAAGGAGCTATGGCCCTAGGTGTTTTCCGAGCCCGCCAACTGGGGCGGATGGCGTACTGGGGTGTGGGTTATGCCCGCATCAGTATGGAGGTCGAGGGGTTCGAGGAAACGGTGGAGGTCAAAGCTGTCATGGATGAAGACGAAGTTGCTGCCGACTCTGTTCAGGTTACCCTTCCGGGCCGGGAGCAGAAGGTGGAAGGTAAGGTGCGGCTGCTCAGTGCTGGGGACCTTTTCCTGGAGATCTAGGCTCGGAACCGTTTTCCCAGAGGTTGAACTGGGTCACCTCAGGTGGCTGCATGGATAACGGTGTTCCATGCTTCACAGGCCGACACCGCGGTCTCCCACGGGGAGGCCGCTTTTGTGTTTCCTACGAAAATGCCACAACCCGCCTCGCCCGGGTTGCTCCCCCGATCGCCCTCCTGATTCCTGGGCCCTCTGGGCCTACGGCATAACCGGTCTTGTTCCGGAGCACCCCTGGTGTGCAACTCCTGAGCCCACCTGATGAAGAGGCCGCTGAGTACCGCCTCCAATCTTCATCCTTCGTGGTGCCGCCGTAGTTCAGAGCGGCATGGAGCACTGGCCAGTCCTGGTGCCCCGAAACCCGGTGCCGTGCTGGCCAAGGGCCGGGTTCTCCGGGCCAGGCCCGGCAGGTATAGAGCAGGCAATATCTGGTGATAATAGAGCCTGAGGTGATGGCTGTGAAGAAGGAGAACCAGGGGACCAGCTTAACCAGGAGGCTGTCCAACCGGGTGGGCAAGGTTTCCGCCTGGTTCAAGACGCGCCTGGAGGGGTGGAGGATGCTGCCTCCCGCTCGGCGGAGGGCGGTCTGGTACGGACTAAGTATCACTTTCTTTTTACTCTTGGCCGGAATATCCTTCTGGTGGGGAGCGGTAACCTCCCAGCGCCCTGTCGACATCGAGCCCTGGTACCGCGAGGAGGCTTCAAAGGGCCGGGAGGAGAGCCCTTCTAACGCGGCCCGGAAAATAATCACAAAGCCTGGGGGAAGTGAGGCCGGCGCCCAGACTGCACCTGAAAGTGGAAAACCTGTAAAACGGAACGAAGACTGGGCTCCCCAACCAGGTAGCAGCGGGCCAGGCGAAGTCCTGGCAACGGGTATTGAGAGGAGCGAACCAGCACCTGCAGGGACAGGAGCCGCCACCCTCCAGGCAGGGGCAGGCGGGGACCAGAACGCTGCAGCCGGAGCCTTAAAGAGCACGGCCGCTCCCGGTGGGCAAAAGGTTAAGGTCCTGGACCTGGCCGACATGACTTGGCCGCTGGCTGGGAAGGTCACCCTTGGATTTGGGTGGCAGTATTCCCCTACACACAGCGACTGGCGGTACCATCCTGGCCTTGACATCCAGTCGGCCCCAGATGCAGAGGTTAAGGCTGTGCTGCCTGGTCGTGTCGTGGCTGTTTCCCGGGACCAGGGCTTTGGTGTGACTGTGATTATTGACCACGGGGCTGGGATCCAAACAGTCTATGCCAATACCCACAAAGCCTTGGTCCGGGAAGGAGACGCGGTGGAACAGGGGGACCCGGTGGCTCTCGTTGGGCCTTCAGCGACCATGGAAGTAGGGCAGGGGCCACATCTCCACTTTGAGGTCCGCGTGGATGGAAGATCCCTGGACCCTAACCAGTATCTTGACTAGGAACCAGGGTCCAGGACGTTGGCCTGAGTACTGACCAGATTCAAAGAGAGAAAATAAACGAGTCACCTGTGCCGCGACCCTGGAGCCGGGTTAGCCTGGCTCGAGGGGAACTGGCTGGGGCGGCTACTGAAACGACACCGGGCTTCCGGTGTCCTTTTATACTCTTGGTGCCCCGGCGGCTGGAGCCTGCCTTTCCAGGGGGTCCTGTTGTGTAAAAGTAAAGAGGAGCGAGATATTATCACCGCGACAGGCATATAGATTTTAAGAGACCAAACACGGGGAGGCCGGCGAGGTGAAAGATTACATCCTGGAACGGGTCCTGGAGGTGAGTAAATACATCTTTCGTAACGGGGCCACGGTAAGGCAGGCGGCCAAAGTGTTTGGGGTGAGCAAGAGTACGATTCACAAGGATGTCACGGAAAGGCTGCCGAGAATCAACAAGGAACTGGCAGCAAAGGTGAAGAGTGTTCTCGATTTCAACAAGGCCGAACGCCACCTGAGGGGAGGAGAAGCCACCCGGAGAAAATACCGCGGGGAGGCTGGGAAGGGAGTCAAAGCCTGAGAAGCAAACGGCCTGTTTGTTCTCGTGGCAACTTAACTTGAGCAAGGGACGTGAAGGCCCGAGACGGGCAAGGAAGGGTTTTGGGCGAATCCTTTGAGACCCTGCCGGCAGGCTGCGGCAAGGGCTGGCCGTGGTGCCGGTGGCGGGGACAGGCCCTCTGGAGGTTCCGTGGTTCCCACGGGGACTGGGGCAATCTGGTCGAGGTGTAAAATCCTGTTCCGGGAGAGAGGATCCAGGCGCGGGGTGTAGAAGTCTAGAATACAGGCCAGATGTAACATAACACCAGGTATACTGCATTACTTGAGGGGAAGGGTTTAACATGTTTGGTTTAGGAATGGATATCGCCGTTGACCTCGGGACGGCTAATGTTTTGGTTTACGTCAAGGGAAAGGGCATTGTGCTTCGGGAACCATCAGTGGTGGCAATAGAGCGGGACACAGGCAGGATCCTGGCGGTGGGAGAGGAGGCCCGGCGGATGCTGGGGCGGACCCCTGGCAACATCACAGCTACCCGCCCGCTCCGAGATGGTGTTATTGCCGACTATGATGTTACCGAGGCCATGTTAAAATACTTCATTTCAAGAATTGCCGGCCGGCGAACCCTTTTTCGACCACGGATCATGGTCTGTGTCCCGTCGGGTATCACCACGGTTGAGAAAAGGGCAGTCCTGGAAGCCTGCATGCAGGCCGGGGCGAGGAAAACCTACCTTATTGAGGAGCCACTCGCAGCAGCCCTGGGGGCAGGTGTTGACATCACTGTTCCCAGCGGCAGCATGGTGGTGGATATCGGCGGCGGGACCACCGATGTCGCTGTTCTCTCCCTGGGCGGAATTGTGTTAAGCGAATCCCTCCGGCTTGGGGGTGACCGGTTTGATGAAGCGATTGCCCGCTATATAAAACGGGAATACAACCTCATGATCGGGGAGCGGACAGCGGAAGACCTGAAAATAGAGATTGGCACAGCCTTTCCCCAGGAACGTGACGAGGCCGTAGATGTTAGGGGGCGAGACCTGGTTTCTGGACTACCCAAGACGATTCGCGTTACTTCCCGGGAGACCTATGAAGCCATGCTGGAACCAATCACCGCTGTCATTGAGGTCCTCAAGTCTGTTCTGGAGCGAACCCCACCAGAACTGGCGGCGGACATCATCGACAAGGGTATTGTCCTGACAGGTGGTGGGGCGCTGCTTCACGGCCTGGACCGATTGGTGGCGGAGGAAACCGGGATCCCGGTGCACCTGGCGGACGACCCCATGTCCTGTGTTGCCATGGGAACCGGTAAGGCCCTGGAGGCCTATGAGACCCTGCAGAATCATCTTGTGGTGATGAAAAAGGTTATGTAAGGGTAAAAGATGGATAAAAAATAGTGGAAAATCCTCCTCGAAGAGGAGGATTTTGGCTCTTCCTGTCGAATATACATGTACCCAAAACATATAGAAGAGACCGAACCGAAAGGGCAAACCCATCGAAAGGTGGGGGCGCAAAGCCACGGGTCTAAAGCCTACCAGGGCCATGACAGCCAGGCTGCCGAAGAGAGGTTACCAACACCCCGTTTTTACGGTTGGCCCGTGGAGACGGGTTTTTATTTTGGATCGTCGCCCATGCCTCCCCGGTGGTACCACAAAGCATGAAAATCGGAGGCTGTATTGAGCGGCACCACGGAGGATGAAACCTGGACCCGGTATTCAGCGGGCCCTTGATCGGGTAGATCATATTGCACGCCCCGGGGTGCTCCGGAACGAAACGCTCCGGCCGCAGGCCCGGAGGGCCCAGGAATAAGAAAGGGGAGTGGCCGAAGCCCCGGGAGGGCGAGGAAGAAAAAGGCGATTCGAGAAGCAACCCCGGGTAATGCAGGAAGTGGTATTTTCGGATGAGAGAAAGGGGGTGAAAGGTTGATCCGAGGCTTATATACGGCGGCAGCAGGGATGGCTGTTGCTACCAGGTGGCAAGAGGTTTTGAGCAACAACCTGACCAACGCGTCCACCCCCGGTTACAAGGGCGACCGCCTCCTGACGCAGAGCTTTCCGGGCCTGATGCTTTCCAGGCTCAATGACCAAAAGCCCCCCGGATGGCGGGTGTCCTTGAGGCCGCAGGTGGGGTGGCTTGCCACGGGCGCAGCCGTCAGGAGGACGGCCGTAGACTTCACGCCGGGGGCATTGAAGGAAACGGGGAGTCCCCTAGACCTGGCTATTTCCGGATCTGGGTTTTTTGTAGTACAAACCGATGCGGGAGAGGCCTACACACGAGCAGGAACCTTTACCCTGGACCAGGCGGGAAGGCTGGTGACCCGGAACGGGCACCTGGTCCTGGGGGTGGACGGGGTCCTTGAGTTTCCAAGTACGGACAGAGCTGGGATCGTGGTGGCCAGGGACGGGAGTGTCCGGTCCGGCGAACGGGTGCTGGGCCGGCTGCGGATCGTAGATTTCACAGACAGGTCTGTTCTAACCAAGATGGGTGGTGGCTTGTTCCGGGCCGTGGATGTCCCGGTGGAGGCAACCGGGTACGAAATCCTTCAAGGGTACCTGGAGGAATCCAACGTCCAAGCAGTAGTTGAGATGGTGAGGATGATTGAAACCATGCGTTCCTACGAGGCCAACCAGAAGGCGATCCAGGCCCATGATCAGGCTTTGGGTAAGGCGGTTAACGAGGTGGGGGCGTCATCCTGAGCCGGACTGCTGAGCAGGGGCTTACAGCTGCGGACCGACGGAAGCAGCTGGTGACGCGCCTGGGTGAAACTAACCCTTAAGGAGGGTTTTGGGGATGCGTGCATTGTGGTCGGCTGCAACGGGGATG
>SESX01000125.1 GCA_004367365.1 Candidatus Acetocimmeria pyornia | reverse complement strand
CCATTTGAAGTTACCGGCTTCAGAAACAGGCCCATCGAACTCACGCCGGATGAAGTCTTTGAAAATATCAAGAAAGTCCAAGCCCGCAATGGCTTGAAAATATCGCCTAAGCTGGAAGGCAAGTATAACTTGACAGTGGAGATGGAAACAGGAACGGGGAAGACCTATGTCTATATCAAGACTATGTTCGAGCTCTTTAACAGATACGGCTGGAGCAAGTATATCGTGGTTGTACCCTCCATCGCCATCAGGGAAGGGGTCAAAAAGGCCTTTGAAATAACGGAAGAACACTTCATGGAACAGTACGGCCGCAAGGCCCGCTATTTTATTTACAATTCCCGGCAGCTCCATAAAATCGACCAGTTTGCCAGCGACCCGGGCATCAACGTCATGATCATCAATACCCAGGCCTTTAACGCCCGCGGTAAAGACGCCCGGAGGATCTACATGGAGCTGGACGAGTTTCAGTCCCGGATGCCCATAGACGTCATCGCCCAAACCAACCCCATTTTGATCATTGACGAGCCCCAGTCGGTAGAGGGGAAAAAGACTATAGAAGCTCTAAAACTATTTGAACCTTTATTTACGGTCCGCTATTCGGCTACCCACCGGTACGAGTATAACAAAGTTTACCGGCTGGACGCCCTGGATGCCTACAACAAAAAGCTAGTCAAAAAGATTAATGTTAAGGGCATTACCGTAAAGGGGACCACCGGGACCGACGGCTACCTTTACCTGGAAGGGATTGACGTCAGCCGGAAACACTATCCTTTGGCCCGTCTGGAGTTTGAAAAAAAGGCCCGCTCCGGCATAAGGCGGGAATTAAGGCGGGTGTCTGTAAATGACAATTTATATGAGCTTTCCGGCTACCTAGAACAGTATAAGGGCTATGTTGTATCCGAAATCAACGGTGCTAAGAATACCATAGAGTTTGCCAATGGAGTTTCTTTATCTGCCGGAGATGTCCAGGGGGATGTCAACGAGCTAACCCTGCGCCGTATTCAGATCAGAGAAACCATCAAGTCCCACCTGGAAAAAGAACGAAACTTATTTTACCGGGATATCAAAGTGCTTTCCTTGTTCTTTGTTGACGAGGTAGCAAAATACAGGCTGTACGACGAAAATGGAAACAAGCTGAACGGCGAATATGCCCAGATCTTTGAAGAAGAGTACAGGAATCTGGTACAAGATTACTTGAGAAATGCAGACGAGAAAGACCGTTATGCTGACTATCTAAGGAAGATAGATGTTGATAGAACCCATAACGGCTACTTTGCCATTGATAAAAAGGGGCGGATGACCAATCCAAAAGTAAGGGCCCGGGAGACCGAGTCCCAAGACGAAGACGCTTACAACTTGATCATGAAAGACAAGGAGAGGCTCTTAAGCTTTTCCGAGCCAACCCGCTTTATCTTTTCCCACTCAGCTTTAAAGGAAGGCTGGGATAACCCCAATGTCTTTCAGATCTGCACCCTAAAGCACAGCGATTCCACCATAAAAAAACGGCAGGAAGTGGGAAGGGGCCTTAGGCTGTGCGTGAACCAGGAAGGCGAAAGGATCGATGACTCGGTGCCGGGCATCGATGTACACGAGGTCAATGTTCTTTCTGTTATTGCCAGCGAATCCTACGAGGCCTTTGCCAGGCAACTGCAGAAGGAGATCGCCGAAACCCTTTCAGACCAGCCCCGCAAGGCCGATATACAGTTTTTCCTGGATAACGTCCTGACTAACGAAAGGGAAGAAAAGATCCGGATCGATGAGCGGCTGGCCCGGAAGCTTTATCACACTTTTGTTAAAAACAACTATATTGACGAAGAGGACAACCTGACTGAGAACTATTACCAGGTTGTAGAAAAAGGGGAGGTTATCCTTCCTGAGGAGCTAAAGGAACATAAACAGGCCGTTATAGAACTGGTCAGTACTATTTACAGCGAAAGCGCTTCTCGCCTGGTTCATAACGAGCGCAACAAGAACGTGGAGTTGAAGTTAAACGACAACTTTTATAAAGAAGAGTTTCAAAAACTGTGGAAAAAGATTAACGTCAAGACAGCTTATACAGTCAAATTTGACACAGAAGAACTGGTGGAAAGGTGCGTAAATACCCTTGATACCCGTTTGAGGATAGCGGATATTTCTTACCAGATAAAGGACGGAGTATTGGAAGCCATTACCTCTAAAGAGCAGCTGGAAAAGGGCGAAGGTTTTGTAGTAAGAGAAACGAAAATAGGAAAGGTGTATGGAGAAGTTACTTCAGGGGTTCGTTACGACCTGGTAGGCAAGCTCATGGGGGAAACCGGACTAACTCGGAAGACCATTGTAAAAATCTTGACGGGGATAAAACAAGAAACCTTTGACCTTTTCAAAAAGAACCCGGAAGAATTCATTATGAAAGCCGCCCGCATTATCAATGAAGAAAAGGCCACCACCATCATCGAGTGGATTACCTACGATCCTACCAGCGAGACTTATAATACCAATATCTTTACCCAGAACACCCTGAAGGGAATCCTCGGCGAAAACGCCCTGCCTGTTAGCAAACATATTTATGACTATGTGATTACAGATTCTAATACGGAAAGAAAGTTTGCCCGGGATCTGGATGTAAGTCAAAATATCTGCGTCTATGCCAAGCTACCGAGAGGCTTTTTCATCCCGACGCCTGTCGGAAATTATAACCCCGATTGGGCCATTGTGTTTGAAGAAGATAAGGTAAAACATGTGTATTTCATTGCCGAAACCAAGGGTAACATGGACTCTTTGGAACTGAGAAGAATTGAAGAGGCCAAGATACACTGTGCTCAAAAACACTTTGAAAAAATCAGCAACACCAGCGTGAAGTACGGCGTAGTCAAAAATTACGAAGAGTTATTGGAAATAGTAACCTGAAGAGTGGTTCTGGAACTGGCACACTATGGGCACACTTTCGGTCCAGTTCGGGGAACACTCCTCTTTAGCAGAAAATACAAACCCGCAAAGCCCTATGCTAAGCGGGTTTAATGCTGGTGGAGCTGAGGGGAGTCGAACCCCTGACCTCTTGAATGCCATTCAAGCGCTCTCCCAACTGAGCTACAGCCCCACATACACTTAAGACATTTTCTGCATTTCTACCATGCTGCCTCTTGGGTTTTCTTTTGAGGCCAGTAAGTATTATAGAACACCGAATACTTACTGTCAAGTGACTCAGACAGACTCTAACTGGAGAAACTTGGCATCCCCCCACAGGCGTTCCAGGCTGTAAAACTTGCGATCCTTTTCACGAAAAATATGGACTACCACGTCTCCATAGTCAAGAAGAATCCACCTGGCTGCCCTGTAGCCCTCCCGGTGCCTGAGTTTGAAACCACGTTTCTCACATGTTTCCTCAATGTGGTCCGCGATAGCCTGGACCTGGGTGGTACTGTTACCACTTGCTACAACAAAATAGTCGGTTACGAGTGATATATCTTGCATATCTAGGATGACAACATCCTTGGCTCGCTTTTCACCCGCCCACTTGGCAATTAGTAAGGCCAACTCCCGGGTGTTCAAGAAGAGCATTCCCTCCTCATCATGTGGTTGATAATGGTATTAACGGTTTCGCCGTGGGACCCCTTATCTCCTTTCAATGGGCTCGATTTTCCCCAAAGGCAAAATCCTTGCCGATGATGATGGTCACATCAACCACCGCTTCTTCGGATACATCTTCTTTAACCTTGACGGAGTAGTTGCCCAGCCGGCCCACGCTTACTGCCACGTTCTCAAAGGCTTCTTGGTTCCCGGACCGGTTCACAGCCCAGGTGGTTTCGAAGTCAAAACTGTCCGCATTCCCAACCCGCACCACCTGGTAACCGCGGTCCTTCAACAAAGCTGCCAGCCGTCCTGCCGCCCCGTCAATACCGGTACCATTGAGGACCTCCAGACGTATCTTGCTGTTTTCCTCCCGGTCAATGCCCCGGATCAGACGGTCCACCACTTCCTGGTGGGGGTCGGCAATCCAGTAGATGCCATTAGGTCCAAAGTTGCCGGCCAGCATCCCCATCTCAATCTGATCCCTTTCAATTCTCCTGGCCATGTTGGCCAATCTTAGCATCTCCGCCGGTGTCATATTGGTATCCACATAGTCCACCAGTTCCCTGGTCAGGCTGGGAAGTTTCAGGATCATACCCACACCAAACACTTTCTTCATCAGGGCCTGGAGAAACTCGTGCTGGACCTCGACCCGGCCGATGTCACCATTCCAGTACTGGCGGTAGCGCATCACCTGAAGGGCTTTCTCGCCATCAAGGACCTGCCGCCCCTTCTTGATGTCAATCACCAGATTCTGATAAGGGTCTTCATAATACATGTTCTTTTCAATCTCCATCTCAACCCCACCCAGGGCATCGATGATCCTGGAAAACCCATCAAAATTGGTCCGTACAAAGTAATGGATCGGTACATCCAAAAAATTACTGACTGTTTCCATCATCAGTTGGGGCCCCCCATAGGCATGGGCATGGGTAAGCTTATCCAATCCATGGCCCATGATGGGGACCCTGGTATCCCTAGGAATGGAGAGAACCCCAACCTCCCCGGTAATTGGATCCAAACTTACCAGGATCACCACATCAGCCCGCGTCCGGGCTTTGTGCAGGTCGGCCGGAATCACGTTGCCCTCTGCATCACGGTCAGCATCAATCCCGAGAAAGAGAACATTAATCCGCTCCCCTGGTTTCAGTTGGGAAGCCTTAGCATAATATTCGTGTTCCCCTCCCCCTTCAGTTCCGAGGGCACTCAGGATTGAGTAAATCCCACCACCGATTCCAGCCAACAAAAAAAAGAACAATGCCAGGACAAGGAATCCGACTCGTTTCCAGTTCAGCCGTTTACTCTTTCTCAATTTCTTCTCCGGCTCAACTATCAAAGAGAAAGTTCCCCCTAACTTAATTCCGTCAACCTCAACGTCATCCGAGTCCAGACCGGTTTCGCCGTGAAATTCCCTGAAACAATAACGCGTTCCTGGCTGCTACGCTGGCCGGGTGAAGAGGCAAACCTCGCCCAACCACGTACTTAATAGTGTTCTCCAGGGCTGCCAGAAAAGCCTGGTCAAGATCTACGCCAGCCAGAAAACGTATTTCCTCAACTCCCGGAAAGATGCGGGTCGGTTCGATATAATCGGCCACATAAACAACCTTATCAAA
Organism: Candidatus Acetocimmeria pyornia; assembly: GCA_004367365.1. Classification (GTDB taxonomy): domain Bacteria; phylum Bacillota; class Sulfobacillia; order UBA3575; family UBA3575; genus Acetocimmeria; species Acetocimmeria pyornia. The sequence goes on along the minus strand of SESX01000125.1, from coordinate 2,533 downwards.
AAGGCCCATGCGGGCCGAGCCGGTAGTATGGGTAGCAATGGCCCGAGTTACGGCCGGGTCAAAAACCCCGAAAATCTCACCGGCCAGTTTGGCGCCCACCGGGGCGTGGAGCAAATCTGGTGATTTTTCCTCGATTTCACCTATGAGTATACCAAAATCCCCAGCCAGTTTCAACAGAACGCCTTTTCCAGCCGATTTCGCACAATCATGGATCATGCCAGCCAATTCTGCCTTGTCAGGATCAAGGCCGTATCTCTGGGCCAGCAAACGGCAGGAATAAGCCGTTCCCAGTGAATGAAGGTACCCTTTGTACCCAAGTTTTCCCTTGAGCCATTCCTTGATCTTGGTCCGGGTCCAGCCCTCTCCCAGCCACTGTTCCAAGACTTCCTCCTCCCTCGACCCAGCCCCCCTGGGTGCTTCCCAGTGGTGAAAAGATAAAGGCCTCCTGTGTCAAGGAGGCAAATTTTTCGACAAACAGAAGAACAAGCTCCAGGTTTCTAGAATCTCTGGCGGCGCGGCCGTGCTTCGTTGACCACGATCTCACGTCCTCCCAGCTGGGTCCCGTTCATGGCTTCCAAGGCCTTTTCAACATCTTCTTCTTCTACTTCCACAAAGCCAAACCCACGAGAACGCCCGGTTTCCCGGTCGGTAATGATGCGGCAACCCTTAACCTCCACATGAGCGGAAAACGCGTTCGCCAATTCCTCTTCTGTGGTTGACCACGGAAGGTTGCCAACATAAAGGGTTCTTAACACTAAATCTTCACCTCCTCCCTTCAGATTGAAACTGGGTCTGATAGCGACAAAAAAATGGGCCCAGGCTGACTCAAGCCAGAGACCCATCTTTTTCTCGATACCTGAACTTGAAGCCCTTATCAAGAATACCCACTATGAAACATGTTTCTCGTAGAATTATCTACCCAAAGCGCCCACTATTATACATGATCACACCGGTTTCTCTGCCTGGTGTGGTTAGCACCGGGTTGATCTTTTTCCCTGGGCTCCCCATCGTGCCGGTAAAGGCCGTGCTTATAGATATAGTGTTCCACACTTTCCGGAACCAGGTACTTGATGGGGCGCCCGTGCCGAACCCTGTCCCTGATATCAGTTGAAGAAATGGCCAATGCCGGCACTTCAAAACGGTGAATCCGCTGCTTGACACCCTTTCCCAGTTCCCTTTCTAACCGTTTCAGCCCGTTGAGTGGGTACCCGGGCCTGGTGGCGGCGATGAAATGACACATTTTCAGTAAGGCTGGGGGATCCTGCCAAGTACATATTTCCAAGATCGCATCGGCACCGGTCACAAAGAAAAGCTCTGTACCAGGGTACTGCCTCCTCAGTTCACGCAGAGTATCCACCGTATAAGAAAAACCCGGCCGGTCGATTTCAACCCTCGAGACCCCAAAATAGGGGTTGGTAACCGTGGCCAGAACCGTCATCAGGTACCGGTGTTCCTTGTCTGAAATCTCCCGGTCCGGCTTATGGGGGGGACGAAAGGAAGGAACAAACAACACCCGTTCGAGTCCAAAAGTACATCTGGCTGCTTCGGCTGTTACCAGGTGCCCGTAGTGAATGGGATCAAAGGTTCCGCCCATGATTCCCAGGGAACGAATTTCTCTGAACGGGGTCATCGCCTTCCCACTTTCTTCCTGCAACCAGCCATATGCCGGAAACGATATGTTCCTCCGCGCCTGCAGCCGCGCGCTGCCGCCAGGAAGACTGCACCGGCGACTAATTACTTTGATTATATCAGACCTATTGACCCAATTCAAATTCCATTTCACCAATCACTACTGTATCCCCATCGACCGCCCCAGCACGCCTGACTGCCTTCTCAACACCCATCTTCTTTACCAGTTGAGCAAACCTTGCTGCGGCCTCCTCATTATCGAAATCCGTCATGGCCACCAGGCGTTCGACCTTCTTGCCGCGGACCACGTACCGGCCCCCTTCGACAGAAACCGAGAAACCTTCTCTACCCGTACCAGCGATGAAGATTTTCTCCACGGGTTCCACCAGGGTCTCCGGCAGTCCCTTCTTTTCCTCTTCCTTGAGAATGGCTGCCAACCGCCTCACCAGCGCAGGCACACCCCCTCCGGTCACCGCCGAGATCGGAAACACCTCGATTCCTTTGGGGCTGTACTGGGCACGTAACCGTTCAATGACGCCTTCCCCCGCGACCAGGTCCATCTTGTTGGCCGCGATCACCCGAACTTTGTCTGGAAGGTTGTCACGGTAGGCAGCCAACTCTTGAGCCAGGATTTCGGTGTCCCGAAGCGGGTCCCGGCCTTCGGTGCCAGCGGCATCGATAACGCAAACCAGAACCCTGGTACGTTCCACGTGGCGCAGGAATTCATGGCCGAGACCAACCCCGCGATGGGCACCTTCAATCAATCCTGGAAGGTCGGCCACAACATAGTGATCCCCCTCATTGACCTCCACCACCCCGAGATTGGGAGCTAAGGTGGTAAAGGGATAAGGGGCAGCCTTGGGGCGGGCCGCGGAGATCCTCGCCAACAGGGTCGACTTGCCAG
>SESX01000124.1 GCA_004367365.1 Candidatus Acetocimmeria pyornia | reverse complement strand
TCCACGGGGCTTTACCTTCCAGCCACAATTTGGCTACTCTTTTCGTAGCTCCACCCCCACCACGTTCGTAAAGCAGCCAGAAAGGTAGTTCAAAATGAGTTAGGTGCCGACTCCAGTTAGTACCCGTCAATAGACTCCTAGCTACTGCGATGAATAGCTGGGTATCATCACTATATTCACCAGCATTAATTGTTTCCTCATACGCCAGGTAGCGGGTACCCGAGCGGCGACGCCATGCCTGGAATTCAACCCCGAAATTTCGCTGATACTTCTCCCCAATCCGTCCACTCCTGGTTTCTTGTGGCCAGCCCAGGGCATCTCCGATTGCAGCTCCCAAAAACGCACCTAGTATGCGGTCCTCAGTTACATGCTTATCCAAGCTATTCATTAGTGGACACCTCAACAATCTCTTCGGGCGGACGCTCTCCGCGTTCTATAAAATCTCTCCACGAATTATCAAACAGATGGGGACAAACCACCCATGGAACCTCCACGACGTCTGGCATGAATTCGCGAGCAAACCTCAATCGGTTTCTTTCTTCAATCAGCTGGCCTCTACTTCCTACGGCGACGGCAAGAATCTTGTTTCGAGGTACGTTCCGGTGAACCAGAACCTCGGCCTGTCCATCGGTCGGACAACATTCTAACATGCGTTCCGCTCGTCGATACGTAAAACCATATGCCCCTCTTGACAATGGGCGAAATAACGAGAGAAAACCGCTATACCCTGAGACCACGTGCCGCCCAAATGAAGCTGCTGCATTGCGCGGGCAGAATGAAGTGCCTTCCCTCCACACCAGGGAAGGGTCAATAAATAGTATTACCCAATCCTGAAACACCGGATCTTGTTTTTTCACTCTGTTTAAGTACCAACTATTTGGGTATTCAACGCTGCAACACACATAGTCAAGATACCCATCAAGTCGATGCGGGTCATTGTAGTTCGCCACGTCCGGTGATTGTTCCATAAGCAACTTCGTGGAAAGTACGCCTTCCGGATTTCCTAAAATATACGGTAACTTGCGCGCTTGAGTAAAATGGCATAGCCGGCTAATCCTTCGCTTCTCTACTTCTCGCCGAATAGCCTCTCGATCATCCACTGAGATCAACTGCCTCATATAGATCATCTTGACGAGGAAGCAACCGTGTTAATTCGGTCGTGTGGAACAGCAACAAGCTGCTCTTGGCCCGGGTGACCCCTACATATAGCAATCGGGCCTCGTCAGAAAGCGTTCTATCTTGATTATCAGATACAGCCAATTCATGAGGATCGGGCATTTTATCATCGTCACACCGAGGAATAAGCACAGCATCGAACTCTAGGCCCTTAGCCGCGTGAAATGTCCCCACCCACACCGTCGGTTCAAACGTCCATCTTTTAGCATCCCTGCGCAAACGGCGCACTAAACACCCCGCTTGCAATAACTTCCTGACAAATTCCTTTTCAACTTGCCGTTTACGTAAGAGAACGGCTACTGACTGGTTACGTGCCAACTCCGCCGCTTGTTCGGCCACAACGTCTAGTTGATGTTGATCATCCCTGCATTTGACTACTGTAGTAAACTATTGTTAAAATCCTTCTTTATTGGAACTTCATCCCAGAACAGCTCTCAAAGTTTACCGATATGACGCGATGGGCCACTCACAGTAGAGGTGTCTTTCCGGATCGGATTAGTCTCCTATGTCGGTGTACCGGAGTAAATTATTTTTTCCAACACACACCTATGAATCAGGGATTTACGCTGTGGTCAGTTTCGGCCTTCAGCAGGACAAAATGCTCATGAGATGGTTGCAAGTCCGCTTAGGAAATCAACTTATTGCCACTTTTGAGTACCGGCTAACTATGTAAAATCATCGATGTAACGCTAGAAGTGACCATTAGCGCCCCCCGGTACCGCAGGGCCGGGGTCATCGATATCTTGCTATGGATCGAGCCTTAAAGAGTCATCGACGTACTGCTCTACGCAGGCATTAAGAAAGTCATCGAACTGGTGGTATTCAACAGGAACAGGTAAGCGTTGGCTGTTTTCTTTTCTTTCCAGCCCCCGCAGGTACCGCGGAGCGGGCCATAGGAGCTAAATAACAGGATCCCCAACACCATACTTTAACAAACTATCGTCTGTCATAATAGATGGGATAGACAAAGGTATTCTCCTCTGTGATGCGGCGCATGGAGGCTATATCTTGAAATTACATGTCGCCCGTATGTCTACTCTTAACCTACCATCATAAGAACCATGTGCGCATATCAATCGCTTCAAGCAAATCCCTTCAGTGATCCTTCCTGCTGTGTTAGGTTGCCTTTCGAATTCGCACCTAGACCGCCGGCCCGCCACCGATACCGACGTAGGCAACTCCAGGGGGGTAAACTGCCGAGAAAGTCCTTTTCTCTTAACCCCAGTGTCTTAGCTATAGAGTCTACATCGCCTTTATCCAACCTATGAGCGATCTTCTGATTGGTTTCTTGGAGAATATCTCGACTAATACTTGTGTTCCGGCAAACAAGAAAGATCCCCTCCCCTAACTTCCGGACCTCTTGAAGAATACCGATCAGTTCCCTTTCTATTCTCTTATTTGACCCAACGACCTGGGGTGCCCCATCTATAATCGTCACATGACAAACGGGAGCTTCTTCTTCCACCTCAACCAGACGCATGAAATGACTTTTAGCCTGTCGCAGGAGAAAGAACGTAAGCAAAGCTACCGCCAGTCGGTGCTCCACCGTAAGGTGTTTCACCCGAACGGTCATGGATGTAAAGAACATTTCTGAGGATCGAAGCTGGTTTCGGCACAGAATAAGCGACCGAGGTTTCCCTGAGACAATCGGCTCAGCCTTCGCTCTAGGGCGCCCACTGTCTCTCGTGGGGAGTTTACCCGGCCGAGTAGCTCTCGAACATCCGCGAGAGTTGGTGTTAGACGTCTCTGGTAGGCCAACTTCACCGCATTGGTAAGGGCAATTTTCATCGGTTCGGTCAGTTTCATGAGTTCCTTCTAGCCAACGAGATCCAACACGATTGAAATATAGTCTTCGATCGTCTCCCGTGTAACCTCTGGGTGGTAGAAGCGCGGGTCAAGGATATTCCAGGTGAAGGAGATCTCGTCTGGCCCGGGTCTGACCGTAGCAGTTGGCGGAACGCTAACGACGCCCCCCAACTTCCTTCATGAGACCAACGTATTCATCGTGCCAATCGACAATTGTTACCGGCACACCAGTCTTGACCAGCTCAAGAGCCAACCGCTTGGTCGTTACACTTTTGCCGCTACCGGTAGTACCAAAGATGGCTGTGTGAGTGGTAGCCATCTTCAACGGGTACTCCATTTGGCCAACAGCGGTTAGTTTTTCGAGACGATCGTTCTCTCCGAGTTCAAGTCGCTCACAAAGATCACGCAGTTCCTTTGCGGATACAAGGTACCCGAGAATAAGCTCACCTTTGATTCGACGCCTTGGGTATTCAGACTCCTTGTTGTCCTCCTCCATGCCCCTCTTCTTGTCCCCCTGCACCGACCTGGCTTCTCCCTCTTTCGGTTTACCTAGCAGTTCCCAACCAGAAACACGTGGTTGTGATCCCGTGCCGGAATAAGAAAGTGCACGATAATCCTGTTTGACCCGACCCCGGTGGAGGTTTTTGGGAAGAAAACTTTGAAAACGGGACCAATAAGCAGCGGCTCCATCATCATTACCAGGTTTTTGACCGTCCAGGTGCCTGGGCCTTCTGCTCAAAGGTCCCAACTACCACCGGCTCACCATGCCAGACCATGACCCGGCCGCCGGCGAAAACGTGCTCAATCTGCAGCCGGTCGTTCAAGACCACAAAGTCGGCGTCGGCACCCACCTTTACGACCCCCTTGCGGGGAAGCTTGAGGGTTTCTGCCACATTGGAGGTGATCAGCCTGAGGGCATCCGCCAGGGAAAGCCTGGTTTCCAGGACACTGTCCCGTACCTCTTCCCAGAGGGTAGCCGGTGAGGCTACATCCATGGCCACCAGATGGCCTTTCTCGTCGAAAAGGGGGGAACTCCCGTTGCTGTCGGAACTAACGGTGATTTGCTCGATAGGGATCCCTTGTTTCAGGAGGAAGCGAACCGCCTCGGCCGGCTTCACCGAAACCCGGTCCTCCCTGGTGGGACGAATCACCGAGGTCAGGTCAAGCCTCCCACCCCTTATCCCCAGGCGGACGGCATCCTCCAGGAGCTCCTGGTTCCGGTTAAGGTGGGTCGGGACAAACATCTCAACCGGCAGGTCGGTATTTTCCAGCAGATGAAATATGCTGGAAAGACGGTGGGGACCGTCCCCCACGTGGAGGTGCAGAACACCAGCCTTCCCACTCAGCATCCCGCCCACCCGGGCCTCTGATGCCAAACGGATCAGTTCTTGATCACTTGGATGGGCCGACCGGTGGTCCGCGATGGCAACCTCTCCCACCCCAATCACCTTATCAATGAGAATGAGGTCAGACCGCGCGCTTTCTGTCAGGGTCCGGGTGGGAACCTCGTAGGCCCCGGTATAGATGTAGGTAGTTACCCCTTCCTCTTCCAGGCCCCGCGCCTTGGCCAAGAGCCCCTGGATGGACCGGGTAGTGGCATCAGTCCCGAGGAGACCGACGGCGGTGGTGATGCCAGCCCGGGTCAGGTGGGTAAGCATCACCTCCGGAGTCCGGTTCTGAAAACCCCCTTCTCCCCCACCACCGCTCATATGAACGTGCTGGTCAATGAACCCGGGCACCAGCTTCAACCCGGAAAGATCAAATCTCCGGACCTCACCCAAACCTGACGGCAGGGAAAGGTCGGAGCCCATGGCCACCACTTTGCCGGCCGCCACCAACAGGTTTTGCTTCCCGCGCAGCTCAGGGCAGTAGACTTCTGCCCCAGAGAAGAAAGAAAGCAACCAAATCACCCGAACCTATTGTCTCCAACAAGACCTGCATCTATTGCATCTTGGCTGATGGGTAAGTTCGGCCCCAGTCCTGGGCCGCCGTCTGGATTCATGACAAGCTTTCGGCACGCGTGGAGCTAAAAAGGGAGGCCGGCACCATCCAGGCATCTTCGTATTAGTGCTCGATGCCGCCCCGGCGGGACCACGGAGGATGAAAATTGGAGGCGGTATTTCGCAAAGGTTGCACGCCCGGGGTGCTCCGAAGCGAGACCGGTTATGCCGCAGGCCCGGAGGGTCGAGGAATAAGGAAGGCGAGTGGAGGAGTACCCCGGGCGAGGCGGGTAGTGGCATTTTCGCATTAGCGGTCGATACCGCCACAAGCGGCGGCACCACGGTCAATGAAAAGATGAAAACTGGAGGCGGTTTTCAGCGGCCCCATGACCGGGTACTATCGTGAGTTGCACGCCCGGGGTACTCAGAAACGATACCGGTTATGCCGCAGCCCGGGAGGTGGAGAGATAAGAGAGCCGAGTGGAGGAACAACCCTGGCGAGGCGGCCGGTGGCATTTTCGTAGTAGTGTTCCATGCCGCCACAAGGGGCGGCAACCACGAGGGATGAAAATCCAGGGTGGAACCTGTATTTTCGTAGTAGTGGCCGATACCACCTAACAAGGCGGCATGATACAGGATGAAAAGCGGGACCAGTGCGGCGCGGGGTCTTAAAGGGGTGGCATGAGCAGGACATCGCCAAAACTTGTACGCCAGGATTTGCCCCGGAGCAAGACGCTGCCAATACTGGCCCAGGGAAGCCGTCTGCAACTCAGGGTTTGAAAAGATCGATATACTTCACTACCAACGGACCCAAAAGGATGATAAACATCACCGGAAAGATGAAAAGGACCATCGGAAACAACATCTTAATGGGGGTTTGCATAGCCAACTCCTCAGCCCTCTGCCGCCTTTTTCGACGCATGGCCGCCGCCTGGATGCCGAGCACCCTTGAAATACTGGAGCCGAGCTCATCAGCCTGGACCACAGCCGCCACAAAGGTCCGCATGTCATCCAGACCGATTCGATCAGCAAGGCTTCTCATGGCTTCAGTTCGCGTCTTCCCCAGGGCTATCTCCTTAAGGTAACGCCCGAATTCGCCCCGGACCGGCTCCCGAAATTTTTCGGTGACTTTCTCTATCGCCCCATCCAGTCCCAAACCTGCTTCTACGCATACACACAGAAGATCGAGGACATCAGGCAAGGCGCGCTGAATGGCCGCCTTCCGGCGGGAAATGCGGCGGGAAAGGGCAAACTCGGGGTAATAGTACCCTAGGACCCCGGCACTGACCACCACCAGCCAGGCCTCCCTCGTAAAACCGGCAGCCCGCGCCAGAACCAGGGTGCCCAAGAGACCCGCCAGGGTTCCCGCCACCTTGATGGCTACAAAGGTCCCGACCTCCATCCGGGTACCGGCCTGTTCCAACCTCTTTCGAACCCTTTCCCGTACCCGGGCCGGCGTACGGCGCAGGATGAAACCGTGTAGCCGTCGGAGGATGGGGACCAGAACCCTCTGGCTAAAGGACTGTTCCAGTTCCATCTCCTCGAGCCCCTGAGGCCGGCGACGCCACTGGCGGATCCTTTTCAGGCGCGCCGCCACCAGGCGCTGGGGTTCGTCAGGAGCCAGAAGCAAAACAGCCCCTGCTGCCGATACCAGGAAAACCAGGACCAGAACCGGGAACAACTACCACACCACCCTTTCCTGGGAGCCATTAGACTTCAACCCGGATAATCCTCTGGATCACAAGGATTCCCACCGTTTCCATGACGACCGCTCCTGCCAGGAGGAGACGACCCAGGGGCTCCTCAACAAGAGGAAGAATGTACTCAGGGTTCATGGTGTAGGCTAGAAAGGCCAGGACCAGGGGCAAGAGTGAGATCACCCACCCTGACAACCGCCCCTGGGCAGTCAGTGCCCTGATCTCCCCCTGGATCCTGATCCTTTCCCGGATGGTCTCTCCGATTCCCTCCAAGACCTCGGCCAGCCGGCCGCCCACCTGCTGCTGGACCTTAACGGCCGTCACCACCAGTTCGATATCCGGGCTTTCCAACCTTTCAACCAGGTTATCGAGGGCCTTTTCCACCGGTACATTGAGTCGACACTCCTTGGCCACCCGCCCAAACTCGTCTCCAATGGGAGGCGGCATTTCCCGTGCCACCATCTCCACTGCCTGCAGAAAGGAGTACCCGGCCTTCAGGGAGTTGGCCACAAGGTCCAGGGCGTCGGCAAAAGCACTTTCCACTTTCTTTCGGCGCCACCGGTGGATAATGACCAGGACGTGAACAGGGACCCATACCCCAAGCCCCACCGCCAATCCACCTGCAAGTCCAGAACCTGTAAGAAGATAGGCGAGAAAAAAGAACACGACCCCGCTCGCAGCGCAGACCACCATGAACTCCCCGGGCCGCAGCTTCAGACCGGCCCGGCGGATACGCCTGTCAATCCACCTACCCGCGGAATAACGGGCCAACAACCGTTCCAACCCTTGGGCGGCGTATTTCACCCCGGCCATACCCAGTCTTGGGCGGGGGCGGGCGCCCGACCCCATCTCCCCCCGCCCCTCCTCGGGGCTCGCTCTTTCCCTCAACACCGGCGAAACAGATCCCTGGTCCGGGTGCCGCCCCACCTGGATCCCGATCCGTTTCCGCAGCTGATTCAGTTCCCACCGGGCGACAAACCAAGCCGTAACACTGTATGTTCCCAGGGCAACAAGGCCAAAGACAAGGCCCAGGGTCACCCACAAGTTCATCCAGATCCCCACCCTATACCAACCAGGGTTCCAGGCGGTCCTGGAACCGG
>SESX01000123.1 GCA_004367365.1 Candidatus Acetocimmeria pyornia | reverse complement strand
GGATAATGGTGCTCCGAGTCAATCCGGGCGCAAAGCTCTCAAAGGTCCCACCCGGTCAGGGTCCCCGGAACACCGGTCCAATTTTCATCTTCGTGGCGGCACCGGCCGAACCGAACGGAGCTGTGAGACAGCACGCGCGACTAAACCAAAACACGCCCACCGACCACCTGTTTCATGCGTTCCACATGGCGGTAAGGTAGTTTTATGGTTCCCATCAGAACCTTTCCTTCAGCCCCGTGGTCATCAGAACCACCTGTAACCAAGAGCCCAAGTTTTCGGGCCAGGTCAGCATAAAAAAGCGTCGTTTCCGGGTCGTGTTCGGGGTAGTAAACCTCAAGACCCAGCAATCCAGCCTTTTTCAAGACAACGATATCCTGGACTGAAACCGGGGTCTTTGCGCTGATACCCGGGTGGGCCAGAACCGGAATCCCCCTGGCTCCGCGAATGAGCCTAACTGCCTCCTCGGGCGTAATTTTGAAACGTTCCACATAAGCCGGCCCTCCCCTTCCGATGTATCTCTCGGTAAAGGCCTCCTTGATATCTGAGACATAACCCTTTTCAATCATTGCCCGAGCGATATGGGGACGTCCGATGAGAGTGGAACCTGCAATTTCCTTCACCCGGGAAAACTCGATTTCAATCCCCATCTTATTCAGCTTCTTCACCATTTCTTCGGCACGCTTTTCCCGGGCCCGGCTTGTTTTCTTGATGACCGCCCGCAGCTCCGTGTTGTCAGGATCGATGAAATATCCGAGGATGTGGAATTCCTCTTCCCCTTTCAGGGTAGACAACTCCACACCCGGAATGCCTTCGATGCCAGCCTCTTCTGCAGCCTGCAGGAACTCCCGAACCCCATCCACCGTATCGTGGTCGGTGAGGGCTACCGCAGAAAAGCCCAGGCCCCGCGCCCTTTGGATTAGCTCTTCAGGCCTGTCTGTACCGTCTGAATAGGTCGAATGAAGGTGCAGGTCAGCGTACACCACGTTATCCTCCTCGGTACGGTCATTTTTGCAGCCTGAGCATTATATCATACCATACTATGCAGTGACCTTTTCCCTTCCCCTCCCCCCATCGACCTGGTCCCATCGCAAGGCCGAGGCCGCAGCAGCAAAAAACCTCGCCCCCTTCACGGGCCAATGGTTGTTGTCTTCAGCCGTTCGTTTAGGGTTTCATCCTCGCCCGGATGGTTTTCATGGCTGCCTCCACCACTGTCCGAGCACCCCCCAGGGCCCTATCAGCGTCATCCCGGCTGTATTCAGCGGTTGGGATGAAGTCAACATCACCGTAAAAAGCAAACTCCCTTTCTTTCCTGAGCCATTTTTGAGATAGCGGCCAGTTGGTCCGCCTTTTCCGCCACCTCATGGGGCAGCTTGTCACGGTATTCTACCAGCAACGGGCCCACATCGTGTTGTTTAGGGGGTTCAATGCCGATGAAACGCAAGATGCCCTTCAAGGCCAGTTCTACGCACTCCTGCGCCTCCCTTACAGTGTCAGAAAAAGCTCCTTCTGAAACGAGCAGTTGGAGGACCTTCAACCTTACCCTTGCTTTCTCCAGGTAACTTTCAGCTAAAGTAAGGTTTTTCATATCTCGAAAACCTCCCCCGGTCTGTAATCCGGCTTCAGAACCCAGTGCCACCGCCCACCTTTAATAACCTTGTATGCCCCCAGTTCCACAAGCCTTGACACTAACCTTTCCAAGTACTTCTTGAAAAAATCATCCCGGTCATGTAGAAGGACGGCATCATCTACCATATCCAGAAACAGGAGGCTTCCTTTTTCTACTTCTTCGGGGGTCTTGAAGACCGGGGAAAGGGAGGTGTGCACACCTCGCCTCTCCAAACTCAAAAGCCAAGGCTCAAGTTGATCTTCCACAACCTGGAACTCCCTTACCCTGTTCAATCTCCCCTGGGGGAGGTCCCGGGCAACCACGATAAAGTCGATATCTGATTCCGGGCCAGGGGTTCCCCTTCCCACCGAGCCGAAAACAGCGAGGCTGATCAACCTGTCTTTATAAAAATCAAGGCAGGCCGCCAACAGCCTCTGGGTTGTTTCCTCGTAAGCCTCACGTAACATAAGCACCCATCCCAAGCACAGCCAACAAGACCCTTTTTCTGTTAGACACGTAGGGAACCGTCCCGAGGGGGTCTGTTCAGGCGCCCCGGTTCTTTCTATATCTTACCATCCCGAGGTTTGTGATGCAATTTTTCTCCCACCAATTACGAGAGGCCGTCCCGTTGTCTCCATGATGCCGCGCGGTACCCATCTCACCCTTGATACAGACTTCTAGAATCCTTGTCGTTCGCCCAGAAAATTGCGCCGCAATACCTCCCCCATCCCCGATACATGCTAAAAACCTGCCTTGATCTCGTAAAGCCTGGTCCCCATCTCCTCAATTAGAGAATGGTTTTCCAACCGCCCCTCAAGTTCTGGAGGGATGGCTCCCCTTCCCAGGCGTGCCCCAGTGATTGCCCCTGTCATGGCCGCAATACTATCCGTATCCCCCCCAAGGCTGATGGCCCGGATGATCCCAGGAAGGAAGGCATCAGGGCTGGTTAGAAAAAAGTACAGGGCGGTGACCACCGAGTCGTGGGCGGTAACCCCGTTCCCGAGGGCTGCCCTGACCCTGGCCATTTCCTGCTCCATCTCAACCCCCTGATTACCACGGTGCGCCAATTCACTTTGCCAGGGGCATGATTGTTCCACCAGGTCCTTCAGGCTCCTCAATTTTTCCCGGTAGACTTTGGAACGGGCCAGACTGCCCAGATAACCCAGGAATTGGGATATATCCACGGGCTTCCTGGGATCACTCCGCAGCGCGTACGCTACGGCCGCCGCCTGCAAGACCGCTCCCTCCTTCCCAAGGGAGTTGGCATGGGTTACGGCACTCTGCCTTTCCGCAGCCAATTCCAGTTCTCGCAGCCGGTCAAAATAGAAGAGCCCGAGGGGCGCCACCCGTATTGCCCCCCCGTTGCCATAAGACCCACCGGGGTTAACCTGTACCGCCGCCTCCCTCCAGTGGACCCCCGAGCGTATCAGCCGAAAAACGCGCGCTGAACCCTCTCCATAGCCGCGCCAAGGTTCTAGCCCATGGTTTTCAGCAAGGGTTTGGGCCAGGTGGTCCTCGTCAAGACCCCTTCGTGCCACCAGGGACTGGGCTAGGCCGATGCTCATGTGGGTATCATCTGTGTACCGAAGTTGGCCCCTACCGGCAATCAAGTTTTCAACTTCCGGAACCGTGACCCGGGCCCGCCCTTCAAAAGGTGCCCCCAGGGCATCACCCAGGGCCGTACCCAGCATGCTCCCAACAAACCGGTCCTCCAGCACATACGCAGTCACTAAATCCCTTCACCCCTTTCTCGCTGGGGACTTACCCTTGGCATAGGATATCCCCAAGTGGCGGAAATTTTTGCATCTCGCCCCCTGCTTTGATATAATTTTCCTGCCGAACTCTCTGCACCTGCTCTCAATTTGACCTGGTCAAACAAAAAGTCCCTGTACGGAGAGAGTAGGGCACCGTCTCCCTCCCCAGGTACAAGGGCCAGCTTGTTGGCGACCAAAGGACCGCAGCACAATCAAGATCTACAATCGGGTGTGATGCAAAATAGAGACCATAAACAAGGGAAACGCGCGGAAAACCGAAACACACCGGGGCCGGCTGATCCTGGTCAGCGGAGGAGCTCGAAGTGGCAAAAGCATCTTCGCTGAAGAATACGCCAAGAAAAGCGGCCGACGGGTAATCTACGTCGCCACCGCCCGGGCCCTGGACGACGAAATGAGCCTGCGCATCAAGAAACACCGGGAAAGAAGACCTTCAACCTGGGAAACAGTAGAAGAACCCCTTGACGTAGACGCCGTGCTTGACCGCTTCAGCAGTCCCGAAAACCTCATTCTGATCGACTGCCTGACCGTTCTCGTCTCCAATCACCTGCTTCACTACACCGGTCCGGTAGATGAAGCCAACCCATCCGGAGTTACGACAGGGAATAAAATCGGGGAAACCTTGTTCCAAGAACAGGTTTCAGACAGGATCCTAGACCGCATGCACAAAATCATCGGCGCCTTCCGGAAGAGCCCCGCAGACGTGGTCGCCGTTACCAACGAAGTCGGGATGGGGGTGGTGCCCCCGACTCCCATGGGACGTGTATACCGGGACCTGATGGGCCGGGTCAACCAGGCCTTCGCCGACACCGCCGACGAGTTCTATGTCATCTTCTCCGGGCACCCACTTCGCCTGAAGTAATACGGTAAGTGGGAAAAGTGGAAAGTGCGAAAAAAAGCGGCCTTGCAGTGAGTCAACGAGAAACAGCTTCCTTGAGCCGGCGCACGAAACCTGCCGTTTCCGCCAGCAGCCGCTCCGGGTCACCGAGGTTGGCTTCAACCCGGTCGATGATGGCGCTCCCCACGATGACCGCGTCTGCGTCCCTGGAAAGGGTCCGGGCCGGACCCGGGCCTGAGATGCCGAATCCAATCGCCACCGGCTTATCGGTATACCTCCGGACCCTCCGCACCACGGCCGCTGCCTCGCCGGGCAGGTTTTCCCTAGCTCCGGTCACCCCGGTCACAGAAAGGCAGTAGATAAAACCACTGGCGGCACAGGCCGTAGCCCCGATCCTTTCCTCGGTACTTGTAGGAGCCACAAAAAGAACAACCTCGATCCCTGCTTCCCCAGCCTTCTCCAGCAGTTCGGACCCGGCTTCCAGCGGCAGGTCGGGCACGATCAACCCGTCTACCCCCCTGGCCGCCGCTTCCTTCAGAAAACACTCGAGGCCGTATCGGAAGAGAGGGTTGTAGTATGTCATGAGGGCCAAGGGAACATCAGTTAAGCGGCGGGTGGCATCCACACACTCCAGGATTTTGGCCAGCGTCGTCCCTGCAGCCAGGGACCTCTGGGAAGCCTTCTGAATGGTCGGACCATCAGCAAGAGGGTCCGAGAAGGGAACACCGAGCTCGATGACATCTGCACCGGCCCGGGATAGTTCGGCCACCATCTGCACTGTCAGCGGCAGGGACGGGTCACCGGCCGTAATGTAGACAATAAGACCCTTCTCCCCTTCTTTACGTAGGCCCCGCAGGGTCGCTTCAATCCGTCCCCAGCTGTTTTTTTCTGGTCCCATTTTGCCGGCCGGTGGCCGGTTCCCTGCCTGGGCCGGGTCCTGTTCAGTCATGATTCCCACCTCCACCGGTAAGGCCGGTCCCGGCCTTACCACCCATCTCAGCTACGGCCTGAACATCCTTATCCCCCCGGCCAGACAAACACAGAATAATCACCGCGTCTTCCGGTAACGCGGGGACCAACCGCGGCAGGAAGGCTATGGCATGGGCACTTTCCAGGGCAGGAATGATCCCCTCGGTTTCGGCCAGAAGGTGGAAGCCTTCCAGGGCCTCTTGGTCGGTCACTGCCACGTACTCTGCCCGGCCGCTGTCCTTGTAGTAAGAGTGTTCCGGACCCACGCCGGGGTAGTCCAGGCCGGCCGATATGGAATGGGCCGGGGTTACCTGACCGTCCTCGTCTTGTAACAGGTAGCTCATGGCCCCGTGGAGGACCCCACGCTCACCGGCGTTCAGGCTGGCTGCATGGAGCCCGGTCTCAAGGCCCCGCCCGGCTGCTTCCACCCCGATGAACCGCACGTCAGCGTCTTGGTAAAAGGGGTGAAACAGGCCCATGGCATTGCTTCCACCGCCAACACAAGCCACCAAACAGTCGGGAAGACGGCCTTCAGCCTCTAGGACCTGGGCTCGAGCCTCGTGCCCAATGACGGACTGGAAATCCCTGACCATCATCGGGTAAGGGTGCGGGCCGACTACCGAGCCGATGATGTAGTAGGTGGTCTCAACATTGGTTACCCAGTCGCGCAGGGCTTCGTTGGTAGCATCCTTGAGGGTGCGACTCCCGGACGTGACCGGAATTACCTCCGCCCCCAGAACCCGCATGCGAAAAACGTTCAGGGCCTGGCGCTTCATGTCCTCTTCACCCATGTAGACCACACACTCAAGGCCAAAAATAGCGGCCGCCGTGGCCGTAGCCACCCCATGCTGGCCGGCCCCTGTTTCAGCGATCACCCGCTTTTTCCCCATCCAACGGGCCAAAAGAACCTGGCCCAGGGTGTTGTTTATTTTATGGGCCCCCGTGTGGTTCAGATCTTCCCTCTTGAGGTAGATCCTGGCCAGCCCCAACCTGCTGGCCAGGCCTTCGGCCCGGTAGAGGGGGGTAGGCCGGCCCGAGTACTGGGTAAGGTAGTAGTTAAGTTCCCTGGTAAAACCGGCGTCCTTTCTGGCCTCGCGGTAGGCTCTTTCCAGCTCGTGAAGGGCGGGCATTAAGGTTTCAGGAACATACTGCCCGCCGTGGATTCCGAAGTACCCGTGTTCATCTGGTAGCCTGGTACCAGACTCCATCTTAACCCTTCCCTCCTTGCACTCTTGGGCGCCTTCCTTGCGCTGCTTCCCATGCTCTAACCACCTGGACAAAGGTGGTGATCTTTTCGCTTTCTTTCTTCCCGCCGGTCTCCAGCCCGCTGCTGGCATCCACTCCCTGTGGGTTGACCTCCCTCAGGGCCAAGATAACATTGTCCGGGCCAAGTCCACCGGCCACAATAACCGGGTATCCTGCCTCCACCGCCTTCCGCGCCCAACTCCATTCAAAGGTTTTCCCACTACCCCCGTGTTGACCTTCAACATAGGTGTCCAAAAGGTAGCAGTCAACAGCACCCCGGTACCTTTCCATTTCCCTGAGGCTTTCCGTCCCCAGGACCCGGATGGCTTTGATCACCTCCCCATCAAAGGAGCTGCAGTACTCAGGGGGTTCAGAACCGTGAAACTGAAGGACGTTCAACCGGCAGTACTCAGCCACTGCCTGAACGCGCTCCACCCTCTCATCCACGAAAACCCCGACCCGGTCTACCCCGTCCGGGACTGCCCGGGTGAGGTTTCGTACCTGCTCCGGGGTTACCTGCCGGCGGCTGGGAGCAAAAACAAAACCGACGGCATCAGCCCCGGCCCGAACCGCTGCCTCCACTTCCTCCATCCGGGTGAGCCCGCAAACCTTAACCCAAACTCTCCATATTCCCATCCCAATTCCCGTCCCCTCCCCCACAACCCAGCCAGCTACCCTCTTTTCCGTACCGGCCGTGCTGGGTTTTTCATTTACCTGGTTGAATCCCCAGGAGCTCTGCCAGTTTAGCCCCAACATCGGCGGCAGCCATCAAGGCTTCACCGACCAGAACGGCGTCAACACCGCATTCCTCCAGTTTCAAGACGTCAGCCCGGGAAGAAATACCGCTTTCACTTACCAGGGTAACCCTTTCCGGTACAAGCCGGCTCAACCTAACTGTTGTTTCGAGGTCGACCCGGAAGGTCTTCAGGTCCCTGTTGTTAACCCCAACCACCGGGACTTCAAGCTCCAAGGCCCATCCCATTTCCTCTTCGTTATGCACCTCTGCCAAAACCTCAAGCCCCAGGGAAGAGGCCAGGTCAAAAAGCCGGCCCAGTTCCTTCTTTCCGCTGACAGCCGCGATCAGCAAAATGGCATCCGCCCCCAGCAGCTTTGACTCGTATACCTGGTAGGGGTCGATGATGAAATCTTTACGTAGCACGGGGAGAGACACTACCCTCCGGACCCTGGCAATGTAAGCCGGGTCTCCCTTGAAGTAGTGTCGTTCCGTGAGAACCGAAAGGGCGGAAGCCCCTCCACCGGCGCAGGTTCCGGCCAGTTTTTCCACGTCTACCCTTTCCCGGATTACCCCCCTCGAGGGGGAAGCCT
>SESX01000122.1 GCA_004367365.1 Candidatus Acetocimmeria pyornia | reverse complement strand
GGTAGCCAGGGCAACCTTAAAGCCTTCGCCCTCTTGACCGACACGGTTTTCCACTGGAACCCGGACGTTCTCAAAGTAAATCTCACTGGTTTGGGAGGCCCGGATTCCCAATTTCTGCAGGGGTTCACCAAAGGACAACCCCGGAGTGCCCTTCTCCACGATCATGGCCGTGATCCCCTTCGTACCTTTGCTCTTGTCAGTCATGGCCATCACCAGGTAGAGGTCCGCCTGGCCAGCATTACTGATAAAGCGCTTGGTACCGTTGATGACATACTCATCACCGTCCCGCACTGCCACCGTCTCGAGGGCACCCGCATCCGACCCAGCCCCGGGTTCCGTCAGGGCAAAAGCACCCAGGATCTCACCCCTGGCAAGCCTGGGAAGGTACTTTTTTTTCTGTTCCTCTGTTCCAAACCGCCACAGTGGTTCCGCGTGAAGGGAATTGTGAACCTCGTAAACCGCCGATGTCGCCGCACAAGCCCGCGCGAACTCCTCGATGGTCAGGATATAGCTCAAGTAGTCGGCTCCAGCACCCCCGTACTCACGCGGAATCTGCATACAAAGAAAGCCCTCTTCAGCCAACCGGACAAAGTTCTCCCAAGGAAACTCCCCAGTCTGGTCCAGGTCGGCCGCCCTGGGGGCAAACTCCTCCTGGGCCAATCTACGTGCCCTTTCCCTCCATTCCTTCTGTTCTGCCTTCAGCTCCAGGTCCATTTCGGTCCCTCCTCTACTTTTAGCCTTCGTACCTTCCCTGCAAACCTATTCGCCCGCCTGGTAGTACAGTACATACTTTTGGACCAGGTTTTCAACAGCAGTATAAGGGTCGATTTCCCGGGAAACCACTTTCTCAACCGTTCTTTTCAGGTCACCATTCCTGGAGGCCCTGGCTACCAGCCCCTCCAGTAGTTTCTGAGCCAACAGCTCCCTGATTTCTTCCTCTACCCGAGCCCTCCTTTTCTTCGCCACGAGGTCATTTTGCCGCAGCCAATCGAGATGTCTCTGCCAGTGCCCAAGGAGCTCTTCCACTCCCTGTCCCGTCCTGGCCACGGTCTTGACGATGGGGGGCTTCCAGCCCGTCTCCTCTGGCGCGAGACCGAGCATCATCTCCAACTCAAGCACCGTCCGCCCGGCACCATCGCGGTCAGCCTTGTTAACAGCAAAAATATCCCCGATTTCCATCATCCCAGCCTTGAGAACCTGGATTTCATCCCCTAGTCCTGGGGCAAGCACCACCACGGTGGTTTGGGCATACCGCATGATATCTACTTCAGCCTGGCCCGCCCCCACGGTTTCAACCAGGATGACGTTCATTCCGAAGGCATCAATCAAGGACACCACATCACCCGTAGCCCGAGAAAGGCCTCCCAGATGGCCCCTGGTAGCCAGGCTCCGGACGAAAACCCCCCTGTCAGCCTGGGGGCTTTGCATGCGCACCCGGTCCCCAAGGATGGCCCCGCCGGAAAAGGGACTGGTAGGGTCAACGGCCACCACCCCCACCGTCCTCCCCTCCCTACGCAGGACCCTGATCATGGCAGCAACCAGGGTACTCTTTCCCACACCGGGCGCCCCCGTAATACCGATGGTATGGGCCCGACCGGTCAGGGGGTAAATCTCCTTCATTAATTCCTCCGCCTGCTCAGCCCTGTTTTCTACGAGGGTGATGCCACGGGCCAGGGCCCGGCGGTCGCCCGACAGAAGTCTTTGCACAAGTTCCATGACCATCCCCCTTCTCGAGGTTCCTTCCGTACCCCCAAGCAGAGGCAAAATACCGGTTTGGCCTCCAACACCCGTATTCTACGCGCCGACCGCGTCACCCTCCCGCGACTTCCCTTCCTCTTCACAATAAATAATATTACAGTCATCAGATTACTTCTGCGTCGTTCTTCTTCCTACAGCAGCTGTTCAAATCAGGCCCTTTGATGACCCCAGGCCGTGTAGTATAATGGAAATGACCCGTGGATTGACGTTTTTTGGCAGAAAAAACATGCCTAAGATAAGAATACCGAGCTTTACCCAAACAGCAGTCAGCCAAAAGCCCAAACCCGGTTCGCCCGGTTACTCCACCAGTGCGGCGGCACCAGGATTCTAAACCGCATCATGAAGACCAGTGCAGGGGTGATGGTAATGGAGTCTAGGGAGATCACCTGTTTCAAGGCTTACGATGTCCGGGGGAAAGTCCCCGATGAGCTGGACGAGGAGCTCGCATACCGGATCGGAAGGGCTTACGTAACCCTCTTCAGGCCAAGGAAGGTGGTCGTAGGCAGGGATGTCCGGCCTTCCAGCCTTCCTCTCGCCCGGGCCCTCCAGCAGGGATTGAACGACGGGGGATGCCATGTTTTGGATATCGGCCTCTGCGGTACTGAACAGGTGTATTTCGCCACCTTCCACCTCGACCTTGACGGAGGCATCATGGTCACCGCCAGCCATAACCCGTCAGCATACAACGGGATGAAGTTCGTACGCCGGAATGCCATCCCGGTGAGCAGTGACAGTGGGCTCCGGGAGCTGGAGAGACTGGTGGCAAAGGGGGCATTTACCGGTGGCACCGAGAGGGGCAAGAGAGAAGAAGCTGACCTTACCGGCGCCTACATTGGGCACCTCTTGAGCTACGTGGAAATCAAGAGGTTGAGGCCTCTGAAGATCGCCTGCAACCCGGGTAACGGTTGTGCAGGACCAATCCTAGACAGGTTAAAGGAAAGGCTGCCCTTTGAGTTCGTAACC
The DNA here is from genome assembly GCA_004367365.1 of Candidatus Acetocimmeria pyornia. Classification (GTDB taxonomy): domain Bacteria; phylum Bacillota; class Sulfobacillia; order UBA3575; family UBA3575; genus Acetocimmeria; species Acetocimmeria pyornia. The sequence goes on along the minus strand of SESX01000122.1, from coordinate 5,099 downwards.
GTGTACCACGAACCTGACGGCACCTTCCCTAACGGGGCACCTAACCCGCTCCTGCCCGAAAACCGCGAGGCAACAGTAAACCTGGTACGGGAAACAGCCGCAGAAATAGGGATCGCCTGGGATGGGGACTTCGACCGCTGTTTCTTCTTCGATGAGGACGGGAACTTCATTGAAGGATACTATATTGTCGGGTTGCTGGCCCAGTCAGTGCTAAAACGCAACCCGGGCGCCACCATCATCCATGATCCCCGCCTGATCTGGAATACAATCGAGATCGTTCAAGAAATGGGTGGTAAGCCAGTCCAATGCAAGAGTGGCCACACCTTTATTAAGGAGCGGATGCGGGCCGAAGATGCCGCCTACGGCGGGGAAATGTCTGCCCACCACTACTTCCGGGAGTTTGCCTACTGCGACAGCGGCATGATACCCTGGTTACTGGTCTTGCAAACCCTGTGCGCAGAAGATAAACCCCTTTCGGCCCTGGTTCGCGAAAGGATGGAGCGTTATCCGGTAAGCGGAGAGATCAACAGGAAGCTCATGGACCAAGACGCCGCCCTGGCCAAGATTGAAGAACACTACAGGCTTCAGGCACATGACATTGATTACACTGACGGGCTCAGCATGGCTTTTGACATCTGGCGGTTCAATGTCAGAAAATCCAATACAGAACCTTTACTGCGTTTGAACGTGGAAACCCGTGGGGACAGGAACCTGCTGCGCGAGAAAACCCAGGAACTTCTGGAGTTGATTGGATGACCGCCCGTTGAAGGTCGGCCCCGGGGTAGAGGCACACCCTTTGCCCCGATATTCCGGCTTTATTTTTCATTCCCTTTCCCAGCTAGAGGTAATAGGCCAGTTGTTGTAGTTCAAGGGTAACATCAGTTGAATGGATCCTGACGTCTTCCGGGGCCTCGAGCTTGGTGGGGGCAAAATTCAAAATTGCTTTAATACCCGCTTCAAGGCAAAGGTTTGTTACCTCCTGGGCCGCCGCAGCCGGGACAGCTACCATCATCACCTGGATACCGAGCTCTTTCACCCTGGCAGCCAACTCCCGGACATCGTAAATCGGGATTCCCTCCACATCAGTCCCGATCTTTTCAGGGTCATTATCAAAAAGGGCCACCACCCGGAAACCGTAATCTTCCTCCGTATTCCAGCGCCGGATACTGTACCGGGAAACAGCCGTACCAAGCTCGCCTGCCCCCACAATACCGACCTTTATTTCCCGGTCGGCATTGAGGATCCCTTTTAGTTCATAAAGCAGGTTTTGGGCCTGGTACCCCACTCCCTGCTTCCCAAACTCGCCAAACAAGGCTAGGTCCTTCCGGACCTGGGCCGCGGTGACCCCTGCCCGTTCCCCCAGCTCCCTTGAAGAAATGAAACGGTCATCCTCAAGGTCCATTTCCTGCAGTACGCGCAGGTAAATAGCCAGCCTCCTGATCACAACACTTGGAACCCTGTGTGCACGCACCCTGATACCCCCTTAATCCAGGCCATCTAAGTCGCCTTCATCGATATAACGCATGCTGGTCTTCTTAAACTCATGAATACTCCTGAGGGCCACGTAATCCTGGATACCAGTCTCCAGGGCAATCTTCCTGATGACTTCTTGACACTCACCCTCGTCGCAACCATGGATCATGGTGTAAAGGTTATAAGGCCACTGGGAGTAAGTACGCCGCTCGTAACAATGGCTGATCTGAGGAAAGGAAGCCATGTACTGCCCTACTTCCTTCACCCGTTCAGGCGGGACCTTCCACGCACACATCAGGTTGGCCCTCACCCCTACCCGCCGGTGGTACAGAATGGCTCCCAGGCGGCGCAACCAGCCCCTTTTTACATAACCCTGGAGGCGTCGAATCAAGTCTGTTTCTTCCATCCCCAGGTTTTCCGCGATCACCTGGAAAGGACGCGGCACGAGGGGAAGATCGCCCTGAAGCGCAGCAATAATGCGCCGGTCAAGTTCATCCTGCGGCAACCAAAACACCTCTTTTAACCCGGTCAACCAAGGTCAAACTTGGCCCCGATCTTGAACGTTTTTCTGGTGGGAAGGTTCATCATGTCCCGAATTCCTGTTTGTTTCACCAGGGCGCAGAGTGATGCTTCGATTTCTTCTTCAGACTTGGCAATCAGGGTGAACCAGAGGTTGTAGCGTGGGTGTTCACGCACGTAATTATGGGTAACCCCTTGATGCGCATTCACAACCCGGGCCACCTCCTCGAGCCGGTCAGGTGGTACACTCATGGCAACGAGGGTACTGGCATACCCGAGCCCCCTGGTATCGAAGATCCCACCCAGACGCCGGATAACCTGGTTTTCCTTGAGCTCCCTGGTACGCTCAATAACCTCGCCTTCAGACAGCCCAAGCTTCTTCCCGATCTCGGCAAAGGGTTCTGCGACCAGCGGGAGACCATCTTGAAGCAGGGTTAACAACCTCCGGTCCAAGGACGAGAGGTAAACCGACAGGTCCCCTTTTTTCGTACCGGACCTCATACCGTACCTTCCTTTATCCAGGCGGCCATATCCTTGGCGAAATAGGTCAGGATAAGGTCAGCTCCCGCCCGCTTGATCCCTGTCAGGAGCTCGATCACAATCCCCTTCTCGTCCACCCAACCCCTCTGGGCAGCGCCTTTAACCATGGCGAACTCCCCGCTGACATTGTAGGCCGCCACGGGAACCGGGAAGGTATCCCTGACGAGGCGAATGACATCCAGGTAAGCCAGGGCAGGCTTGACCATGACAATGTCGGCTCCCTCGTCAATGTCCAACTGGACTTCCCGTAATACCTCGCGCTGGTTGGATGGGTCCATCTGGTACGAACGGCGGTCACCAAACTGAGGGGTGGATTGAGCCGCCGCCCGGAAAGGTCCGTAGAAAGCAGAAGCATACTTGGCCGCGTAGGACATGATGGGAAACTGCTCAAAACCTTCCCGGTCAAGGGCAGAACGGATCGCCGCCACCCGACCGTCCATCATGTCTGATGGAGCCACCATGTCGGCCCCGGCCCGGACGTGGGACACAGCCGTTTTGGCCAGCAGTGCCAGTGTAGGGTCGTTTTCAATCTCGCCGTCTTTGACCACCCCGCAGTGCCCGTGGTCAGTGTACTCGCACAAGCAAACATCGGTGATCACGCAAAGCCCGGGGTGGGCACTTTTTGCGGCAGAAACTGCTTCTTGAATGATGCCTTCCGGGTCGTAAGCCTCACTTCCATGTGCATCCTTGGACTTGGGAATCCCGAAAAGCATCACGGCGGGAATCCCCAGCGCCTCTACCTCTCCGAGCTCCTCCACGAGGGTATCCACCGAAAAGTGGTAGTTACCAGGCATCGATTCGATTTCCTTCTTGACACCTTCCCCGTGGGTCACAAACAACGGATAAATCAGGTCATCAATATCTACCCGCGTCTCACGGACCATGCACCGCAGTGTCTCCGTTCGGCGGAGCCGCCGGGGTCTGTGAATAGGGTAACCCATCCTTTCACCCCCTCAAAATTCCAAGTTCCAGAGTCACTCCAAGAAGGACAACCGCTGGGCCTTGCAGACCAGTCAAATAGTTTCAAATTTATTTCATTGCTGCACAAATTTATTTCGTTGCTGTACAACAAATTCCCTTTTCGGCCGGCAAATCAAGTATAGATGTCCGCGGTCCCTTGCCTCACCACAGGTGGCCAAAACACCTGCCGCCGCAAGAGCCGGCTCCCACCAAAATCAAGCGATCTCTTCCTCGGTCAGGTAGCAAGTGGGATCCTCGGCCCACGGATGACCGTAGACCATTTCCGCCCTGATGCGGCAGCCACCGCACACGTCAACGTAACGGCAGCGCCCGCATTTCCCCTCAACGTGGTCTCCCTTGGCCCTCAGCTTCGCCAACAGCTCGTGCTGGTTGCTGGTCCAGATCTCGCTAAACTTTCTTTCCCTGACGTTACCCAGGGTGACATGAGACCAGAACTGGCAGGGGTGCACATTTCCCTGCGGGTCCACATTGGCTGCCTTTACCCCGGCTGAACACCCGCCGTGCATGCGCAACAGTTCCATAACTTCCCCCGCCCGTTCCGGCTGGGTTTCCTTGATGTAATTCAGGAGGTAGATACCATCGGCATGGTTGTCGGTTGTGAGGATCTCCACCTCAACCCCTTTATGATGCAGTTCCAGGGTTTTTTCAACCAGGTACTCCATCGTCCGGCGTTTTTCTTCCTTGGTCTGGTCCATGTCAGCCATTTCGCGGCCACGCCCGGCGTACACCAGGTGGTACATGCAAAACCGAGGAATACCTTCTTTCTCCACAATATCGAGAATCTCCGGAAGGTCGTCCTGGTTGTACTTGTTGATGGTGAAACGGACCCCGGCCTTAATCCCGGCCTCCAGGCAGTTGCGGATCCCGCGCAGGGTCTGTTCAAAGGCAGTAGAACGGCCCCGAAACTCGTTGTGTGTCTCCGGCGCCCCGTCCAGGCTGATCCCCACGTACTGGAACCCGGCATCTTTGATCTGCCTGGCTCTTTCAGGTGTAATGAGAGTCCCGTTGGAAGATATCACCGGCCTCAGGCCCTTGTCGAAGGCCCTCCGGCCCAGTGCGAAGATATCCTTCCTCAAGAGCGGCTCCCCACCTGTGAAAAGCAGCACTGGAACCTGGAGCGAAGCCAGGTCATCAATAAAGGCTTCTGCCTCTGGGGTCGTAAGTTCGTTGGGATAGTGCCGGTCTTCTGCACTGATGTAGCAGTGCTTGCAGTTCAAATTACACCGGTTCGTCATGTTCCAAAAAACAATGGGACGGGCACCGGAGGAAAACTGAAGCAGGTGCGGTGGGAGTTCCCCGGTATCCCGCCCGAGGCGCATGGCCTCCGAGACGGTGGCCGTCCCACAGAGGAGCTTGGTGCAGCCGATCATCTCTTCGCCTCCCGTGAGTTAATGGTGGTCTCTCTGTCTCGTTACGTACCGGACTATGGCCTCGACCAGACCCGGGATGGTATATTCACCAGCTTCCACGTTAACCTCTATCCCCAGGTCCCGGGCCCTTCCGGCTGTCACAGGCCCGATGCAGGCCACAATCACGTCCCCAAGGAGGGCCGGTACCTCTTCACGTCCAAGCAGCTCCACAAAGTT
>SESX01000121.1 GCA_004367365.1 Candidatus Acetocimmeria pyornia | reverse complement strand
GCTTCTCTCATCCGACTCGCTCACTGCCTCAACATGAGCACAGATTCCCCTCAAAGGGCACTCTGAGCACCTGGGCTCGCGTTTCCGGCAGATGGTGTTGGCCAGGTGGTCAATCTGAGCATGAAACTCGTTAAACAACCCCACATCCTGGGGGAGAACTGAAGTGAAGAAACACTGGAGATCATGGTACCCTATTTTTTCGTCGAGATACCCGAGGCGCGCGAAAACCCTCTTGGTATAGGCATCAACAACAAAAACCGGCTTGTGCCCCGCATAAAGGAGGATCGCATCGGCAGTTTCAGGCCCGATTCCAAAGATGGAAAGGAGTTCGGACCGTAGCTTCTCCCAAGGTTCGGCAAACATCAGGTCAAGGTCCCCGGCATAATTAGCCCACAGGTACTCAACAAATGCCTTCAGCTTCCTAGCCTTGACCCGGAAGTACCCTGAAGGCCGGATTAGAGATTCCAGCCGCCCTACTTCCACCTCCTTCAGGCCCTGCGGGTTGAGCAAACCATTCTTTTTTAAGTTCTCAATAGCTTTTTCCACGTTACGCCAGGCAACCCCCTGGGTGAGAATAGCACCGATCACCACTTCAAAAGGGGAGCCCGCTGGCCACCAGTGCCTGGGTCCAAACCTCTCGTAAAGAAGGCGGAAAACCAGTTCCAATTCTTCTTGGTCCGGCTGAATCTTTACACCTTTCTCTCCCGACAACCCGGATCCCTCCAAAATTCCATCTTGCAGCCCTGCCGTGCTCCAGGCCACCCCTGTCAACCTTGTTGGCTTGACGAAGAGTCCATTCCCGCCCGGCCTCCACGCCAGCTCGCCAGGGGTGCTCCTCCACCCGCCTTCCTTCTTCCTCGGCCCTCCGGGCCGACGGCATAACCGGTCTCGCTCCGGAGCACCCCTGGCATGCAGCTCACGATCCTACCCGGTCAAGGGGCCGCTGAATACCGCCTCCAAGTTTCATCCCCCGTGGTGCCGCCGCGCCGTAAGGCAGCATAGAGCACGACGACGAAAATGTTGCGCCGGCGCCGGCCTTCCTTCGCGGCGTCACGCTCACCGTATAGTTGTCATGAACCTTTGCGGCTCTGGGCCGCAGCCACAAACTCGTCCTCCGGGCTCAGACACGTGGCTGCGGCTGGTCCTCCCCAGCCTGCAGTTCTTGAACTCGTTCGCTGACCGCCGCTCAGGGAGCCCACGCCGACTCTTTCGTTTGCACCCCTCATGTAGACTCCAATAACCGACTTGTTCTTGATTTTCGTCCCCCGTGGTGCCGCCCGGACCGCATGGGCGATTACTTCTTAAGTTCTACCGCCGGACAGCCATATCCCGCAAGGTCTATCCCAGCAGGAAACCGGCCCCAGTATAGACAAAATAAGCGGCTAATCCCACGAGGAATACCCCGCACACCCCGAGAACACCCCGGTAGACCGTGTCGGTCAGAAAACGCCGGCCAGTGGTAACAGCCAGGGACACCAGGGTGTACCAGGCAAAATCGGCAGAGATGTGTCCAGTATAGAAAGAGACCAACCCGGGAAACCCCTGCTGCCAGGAGAAAAGAACATACCCAACCCCGATGGTGGACCACCACAAGAGCCAGTAAGGATTGGATATCGAGGCCACCATTCCGGCGTAACCAGGACCAAGTGGTCCGGATGATTTCGTCGGGTTTTCTGTCCCACCTACCTGCAGGGAGACCTCGCCCCTCAGGACAGCCCTGATGATTCCGTAGCCCAGCCAGGCCAACATGCCTCCTCCAATCACACCGACCAGGCCGGCCACCGTGGGGTGAGCGAAAAACCGGTTCAACCCCAGGACAAAGCACACCACCAGGATCAGCTCGAGGGCCGCATGCCCTGCCACAACCATGGGACCGGCCCAAAAACCCCGGCGGCTCGTTTCGGTGATATTAACCACCAACAGGGAACCGGGCATCATCGCCCCGGATAAACCTACCACAAAAGCACTGCCAAAAATACCAAGGTAAGACATGAAAAGTCCCTCCAGTAGTTAACCCCTTGTTCGACACGGTTGGATTCCATACCTTCAAGCCAGAAGATCATCAATAAAAAACAGCCCCGTACTGGGGCCGTTACTTTCTCTCTTCAAATTCCTTCTCCAGTTCCTGGGCAGACTGCCGGAGTTCTTTGAGCCCCTGACCGATGGCCCGTCCCAGTTCCGGCAGCCGCCGTGGGCCAAAAACCACCAGCACGATGGTCAGAATAAGGACCAGCTCCCCGGGACCAAGGCGACCAAACAACCCCATCACTTTCCTTCACCAGGCCGGCCGGTGCCCTTCCCAAACCAGTGCCGGATCCTGGCCAGGAAGCTCTCCGACGGGGATGGGCCTCCGTGAAACCCCTCGACCTCCTCCGGGAAGTCCTCTACCTGTTCCCTTTCTTCCTCCATGGCCTGTTTAAACTCCTCAAGCTCAAGGATTCCCGACGGGTTGGCATTGATGCTGATTTCCTCCCCCCGCCGGTCCCCCTCGTCAAACCGCTCCCGTTTCTGGCCGTCCTTCGGGTCTTTGCCCTTGTCGCGGCCGGTTTCACCTGTCATGTGAACCCCTCCAGTTGCATTGGCTCTACCACTCCTTGCTGAAAAACCTGCCATTATTACCTATTCTGCCGTGCTTGGTTTCTCTTTATGCCCCAGCACCCTTGCAGCCCCAAGAAGCGATAACAAGACCGGTTCCTGGAGAGAATAAAACCCGGATACGATGCTCCGGATGCTGTCAGGATACTATGATCTGCCCGGAAAAGAGCCCGGGTTTCATCAATCCAACCAACCGGTCCCAACCGGGTATGTGAGGAGGAGCATGGTGACGAGGATTTCATGCTTGGCCCCTTGTCTTTTTCAGGATGAGGGTTTTTGCACCCTGGAACAAATCAAGATCAGGGAGCAGACTTGTCATGCCGACTGTGCCAGTTTCGTCCACCGAGATCTCAGAATGACAGGTTTTCAAACCGAAGCCGAGGCTTACGAAACCCTAGAGACCAATGACCACCTGTACCACTCCCAAACCGGTCCTGGACCAGAAGTGCCTTTTTGGGTGTAGAAATGAAAGCCTGGTACCTTTCAACCCCTGATCAAAAGCACACCCACCACCACCATTGCCGCACCCCCGATCTTGGCCAAGGTAAGCTTCTCCCCCAGGAAGATGATCCCGAGGGCCACTGTAACCAGGGGAAAAGCTGCCATAACAGGTGTCACCCGTGAGGCTTCACCGAACTTGAGGGCATAGTAGTAGGCCAAGTGGCCCAGCAGCGAAGCAAGTACCCCCTCTGCAGCCACGAAAGCCCACGTACGCGCGTCAACACGGCTGAGTTCTCCGGCCTTCCCACTCATCAGGAGCCACCCGAGGAGAAAAAGACTGACGGTAAAGGAACGGATCGTTAGTCCCAGTGCCGGGCTGACCTTGGTCAGCCCCAACTTGCCAAGGACAGGTGCCAGTCCCCAGAATAACATGCCCACCAGGGCAAACCCGAATGTTTTCACTCTTGACACCACCTTGCTCAATCATGTATATTTTTTGGTCGAAATTGGTTTCGACATCCAGGGTAAGGGCTCCTCCCCGGCCGACCCTTTGCAGCTACACCGGCTTTTGGCCACTGCAGCCCGGCACCTTTCCGGGTGCCGTCCCTTCAGTTTTCCCCTCCAGTCCGTTGCCGGCTTTCATCTGCTGCAGGTTCATCACTACTGCGGACTCGTCTGCCACCATGCTCCACTTCTTCTCTCCCTTGCGTTTCCGCTTGTTCGAGCTTACCAGCAATCTTGGATGCTCCAGGGCTTCCCCAGTTAAGTCTGCCTGCCTGAACATGAACCCGTTCGTCCTAACTCCCATGGTTATCCAGCTTTTTGGCTTTCCCACTCTGCGCAAGGTTACCCACCTAGAGGGCCAACCTCGGTTCCCTTGCGCTACGTTCCATGTCCTTCCTTCGGCTTCCTTCAGACCCCACCGTTGCCAGTGGCACCACTGCTTACGGATTGTCTTCCTGCTGGTTAGGCGACAAAGCTTCTTTCAGCTCATCGGCTCAGCAGACATGCTGGGCGCACGCAAAACCGGGAGAGCCCGAAGACTCTCCCGGATTCACCTTCCACCTTCTGCCTGTGCCTGAAAATCTTCTCCGAACCATCTTTATCTCCAGGGGCCCGGACCGGGTCCGGCGGGACCGTACCCCGGCTGGACCCGCCTGGCAGCCATGTCACAGCCCTTAATACACTCTTCCACATGTGCTGCCGCCCGGTTCAACATGAGCCGTGATGTCGGGTCCTCCATCTCACTGGTGATGTTGAGAAGGTCATTAGCAATTCCACGGCAGCGGCGCATGCAATCCTGAATCCTATCTTGGGCCACGAGATTGACACCCCTTTCTGATCAAATGATTTCCAGCTTGGTCTGGATTAGTAAGGGCGCCCGGCAAATTGGGGCTGGTGCTGCAGGTGCTGAATCCTGCCGGCAACAAAATCGCACTCCTGGAGGCAAAGGGACAGGTGGTGGGCACCTTCCCTCAGCATGTCTGCCGTCTGGGGGTCGCCTACATTTTGCGCCAGGGAATGCAGGTCATTGATCACGCTCCGGCAGTGCTGGATACACTCCTGGATCCGTCCGTGGTGGGGCATACCGTTCACCTCCTTCCAGGCAGGTAGACTGCCCCAAGGAGGGCGGAATTATCCAAGTAATTCGGACTAGAAGGACTGCATGAAGAGGAAAAGTTATGGTTGAGGGCGAAGACCGAATTAGCCGTCCTGGTCCAACCCAGGCGGCCGGTGCAGACTGTGATTTCAGGGTTCGTCGTACACCAGGCACAGGCATTGACGATTCAGGAAGAGGAAGTCATGACCCGCGCACAAAAGTCCTTTCGGGTCGGTCGGGGGAATGAAAATGATCCTGGTAGGTACAGCAGGATACAGTTACGAGGACTGGATCGGGACCATCTACCCGGAGGGGATCCAGCGCAAGGAGATGCTGCCCTTTTATGCAAAGGAGTTTTCCTTTACCGAGATAAATTCCAGTTATTACCGCATGCCGAACCGGTTCATGTTCTATCACATGCAGGCCAAGACACCTCAAGGTTTCCTGTTCGTGGTCAAAGCCCATAGGAGCCTGACCCACGAGCGGGAGGGTAACGAGAACCAGTTTGCCGAGTTCAGGGCTGCCCTGGACCCCCTGGTAGAAGCAGGCAAGTTCGGTTGTGTCCTGGCCCAGTTTCCAACTAGTTTCCGTAACCGGGATGAAAACAGGGACTATCTGCGGGAGTTTCGCGACCAGATTGGGGACCTGCCGGTGGTTGTAGAGTTTCGCCATCGAGACTGGATAAATGAAAGCGTTTTTGAACTCTTGGAGGAAGAACAACTGGGATTTGTTTGTGTCGATGAACCACGGTTCAAGACCCTGGTCCCTCCAGAGGTCAGGGCTACCAGTAACATCGGGTACGTCCGCTTTCACGGTAGGAACTACCAGAAATGGTGGCGACACAAAGAAACCCACGAGCGTTATGATTATCTCTATTCTGAAAAAGAGCTGGAAGAATGGGTGCCCAGGATCGAAAAACTGGCCGCGAAAACCCGTACAACCTTTGTCAGTATGAATAACCACTACCTGGGCCAGGCAGTGGTTAATGGACGGATGCTTCGGGACATGCTACAGAAAACCAGGCAGGATGTCCGGTAACGACAACCGTTGCTCACGCCTTTTTGATCTTCCCTTTGGCAGACCGCATGACGAAGTTGGAAATATAGCCACCCGTAAGGGCCAGCAAGACCTGTGATACGTAAAGGATGGGCAGAGCAACCCCCGGGTTACTGGAACTTGTCAGGAGGGTCCTGAGGTTATTCCAGACCTCACCTTCCATGGGGGCTTCATGCCCAAACAGGAAAGGTACCAAGTAAACCACGGCACCTGCCGTCATGAAGTAAGTTATCAGTCGGTAGTCCCGCGGATTATTGTCCCCATCGCGGGTTAATTTGACAGCCAGTCCCCAGAAGAGCAGGATAGTAGCTAAAGGAGCAGTTACCGGCATCGGTAGGAGGGCAATTTTGTCGGGGAAGAAGAAAAAGATGCTGATAATGAAGGTCATAATCATAACCGCATCCCGGAGCATAACGTAGACCAGCCACCACACGTCAGCTCCAAAACGCAGGTTGAATTTCTTGATGGTACGCAACATGTACGGACGGGCCAAATGGAGCATCAGGGATGAGACCCAAAGTAAGGGTAACATGGCCATGAGGGTAATATAGAAGAAGGCCAGTCCCCCGGTCATGAAACCCTCCATGATGCTTTCAGCAACCGGGTTTGTGTCGTGGGTATGAGTGAGAACAGTGGGTTCACTTCCAGATGCCTCCCCGGTTCGGTGGCCCGCGCCCGCCAAGGCAGTTGCCGAAGCTGCAAATACAATTGTTAACACCAGCAAGCTGAGGAATATCAAGGTCGTTCTTGACAAGTACTGTTGCTCCTTCCCGGCTCGCAAAAAAACCATTCAGTTTTCCCCCTTTAACACCCTTTTTCTTCGGGCTTGGCTCTTCTTTTGCTCTTTTCTTACCTCAGCTGGATCCTGAGGTCTTCCCCCCACCGCCCCCTGGGGAAGGCGGTAACAGTGGTACCTCAAATTGATTTTTTCTTCGTCGACCGGCGCAAGCTGTTACTAGGCCACGGGTTACGCCTGCGCGGGTCACTACTGACAACCCTTGTATAAGCGAATAACGGTTTCCAAGTCCCGTCATCTTCAGGTTCAGAATAAATAATTCCCTGTTTGGGGGAGTACGACGGCTCCTCTTCCACCCTCACAATGTTTACGGCTGAAACCGGGCATTCCCTTTCGCAAATCCTGCAACCGGTACACCTGTCAACTTGAATGGGATACTCCATCATCCACCGTTTGGGCTCAGCTGCCTGGCGGTTAAACTCCCCTTCTGGGCCAGGGTTTTCCGGTCGGGTCATATCCAGGCAGTTAACAGGGCATAGATCCATGCAAATACCGCAGTTAAAACACGCGCGTTCGTCCACTCTGAATTCAAAAAACCGGGAGACCATCTCAGCTCTCCTCCGATTTCACGGTTTTCGTTGTACCAATCACGTACCAAACAGCGTAGACCCCCATCAGTGCGGTACTGGCCATTGATATCCACAAGATCGGATATGCCCAGGTCAAATTGGTCTGGGTGGTAAAAAAGAGGTGCAGGCTTCTCAGGGCTGGGATGCTGCTCGATTGAGAACCGAGGATCAGTGGAACAAGGTACAGTAAAGACCCGGCGGTAACAAGGTTGGTGACCCATGAGAATACCCGTAGGTCATCATCTGGGTCGGCCACCAGTTTGATCACCAACACACCACTCACCTTTCTTATTTCTCGGCCCTTCGGGCCTGCGGCATAGCCGGTCTCGTTCCGGAGCACCCCGGGCGTGCAACCTTTGCGACATACCGCTTCCAATTTTCATGCTTCGTAGTGCCGCCGCAGCGCAGGGCGGCATGGACCACTACTTCGAAAATGTCCCGACGGCGCCGGCCTTCTTTCGCGGCGTCACTCTCACCCCTCTCGTGCAACTTTTGCGGGATACCGGCTCCCATCTTCATGCTTCGTGGTGCCGCGGGGGTGGCAAGGGCGCCTGGTCAGCACAGTGAAGTGGTCTCGTCCAGGCTCATGACGGCGCACCAGAAATCCTTTGACTTGACTTCCTCAGGTAGTTTGCAAGTATCACCCTTCTTTGCTTCATATTATATGGGTGGTTAGTACTATTGTCAATAGTACGTATCTCTATCGTTATCCCCTTGTGACGGTGCTCCATAAACAGGACTGCTCCCGACTGCTTAGTGTAAAGTTACTGTAGGGATTTGAGGGAGTTAAATAAAGAGGAAAAAAAGGGCAAATA
>SESX01000120.1 GCA_004367365.1 Candidatus Acetocimmeria pyornia | reverse complement strand
CAGCCCCCATGAAGATGGCTCCGAACACAACCCAGAGGATGGCCGGAACCCAGCCCCAGATAACGGCAATGGCGGGGCCGACGATGGGTGCCGCACCGGCGATGGACGTAAAGTGGTGGCCCAGAAGGATTTCACGCCTGGTAGGCACGAAATCCACCCCATCCTCAAACTCGTGGGCCGGGGTGACACGCGAGGGATCAATACCGAAGATACGCTGGCTGATAAAGGTCCCGTAGGTCCTGTAAGCAATGATGAACCCAACTAGGGCAAGCACGGCGACAGCAAGTGAATTCACGAAAAGCCTCCTCCCTTCAGCAAGTTAAGACTCCTCTCAGAGCGTAATCCGTGTCAAACAAGGACTTAACACACTCACCCCCCTTTTGGAACAAGTCTATCCGTGTGTACCTGTTTCGTTCGTGCTGGTTACAGTTTCACAATTCAAAAACAATGAAGATGAGTACTCTGAAAAATACGAATTCTGTATTTTATTCAATTGTATAAACCAATCGTAGCCCTTGGCAATCAGTTAACTGTCAATGGTTAGAATCCGGTACCAATGGCAATATTGCGGTACCAATGGGAATTTTCACCCGTTACCGAGGGATGCTCAAACCTCCTGCATTGCCAGTTATTCGGAAATGAATCTAGAGACAAAGGAGGAATTGCTTCTTCGAGTGTAAAATTGAACTTATATGAATCGCGTGTCAATCCTGAATTCACTTTAGGACTCACCCGCAAATGGACTCATTTCACTCCCGGACTAAATCCTCAACCTGGACCAAGCTGCCAACAACAGGGATCGCCATACCATGAGCAGGATGGGATTTGAGATGGACCTCCAGCTGGTTATTACCCTGACAGAAAGAATGGCCGTTATCGCCGTTGTCGCCTACATCTTCACCAGGACCAGGCTGTTCCGAAGCCTCCTGCAAGGCTCCATGAGCCTCCGTCAACGGCTGTACCTGGCACTTTTTTTCGGCCTGCTGTCCATCAGTGGAACTTACCTGGGTGTCCCAATCAATGGAGCCATCGCCAATTCACGGGTTATCGGGGCCGGAATTGCCGGGCTCCTGGGTGGACCCATGGTGGGGCTGATGGCCGGCTTGATGGGGGGAATCCACCGTTATTTTGTCGGTGGTTTTACCGCCTTTGCCTGTGGTCTATCAACAACGTTGGAAGGGCTCGCAGCCGGGCTGATCCGGCACTTTTTGAAGACTCACCGTGTCGGCTGGCCCCTGGCCTTTGCAACTGGGATCGTAACTGAAGCAATGCAGATGGGTATCATCATTGCCGTGGCGCGCCCCTTGGAAGCCGCCATCGACCTGGTTTCCATCATCGGATGGCCGATGATCATCGTTAACTCAGTCGGCATGGCGATCTTCATGCTCATGGTTGAGTCGGTGGTAAGTGGCGAGGAAAAGATTAGTGCCTTCCAAACCAACAAGGTCCTGTCCATAGCCCGCCAAACCATGCCCTATCTCCGGGAAGGCCTCAACAAGAAATCGGCCACCCAGGCCGCGCGAATCATCCTTCAGAACATGAAGATAGCAGCCGTGTCCATAACTGACAGCCACCGGGTTCTGGTCCACATGGGCAAAGGCCGGGACCACCATCTCCCCGGAACCAAGCTGCCAGTGGGAAAAATCCGGCAGGTCATCCAGGAAGGCAAAACCCTCGTCGCTAAATCCAAGTCTGAAGTCGGTTGCAGTACCCCCACCTGCCCCCTCAGTTCAAGTGTCGTGGTCCCCTTACGGTGCCGGGACAGGATTATCGGCGCCCTGATGCTCTACCAGGACCAGGAGGAGAGTATTACACCCGTAGACATCGAGTTTGTCTCCGGAATGGCTCAGCTTTTCTCAACCCACCTCGAACTGGCCGAACTGGAGAGGCAGGCCCAACTGGCAACTGAGGCGAGATTAAAAGGGCTCCAGGCGCAAATTAACCCCCACTTCCTGTTCAACTCCCTGAACACTATTGTGTCGTTTTGCCGCACAGACGTGGAAATGGCCCGCAAACTGATTGTCAAGCTGGCGGATTTTCTCCGGCATAACCTTTACCAGGGCAACCAGTTTGTGACCCTTGACCAGGAAATGGAACATGTCAACGCCTACCTGGAATTAGAAAGAGCACGGGCAGGAGAGCGCTTGGAAATACGAGAGGAAATCGACCCGGAACTTCTGGAGGTGAGGCTCCCTTCTTTGATCATCCAACCCCTTGTGGAAAACGCAGTCAAGCACGGGATCCTGCCTAATCCCGGCGGAGGAACCGTTACCATCAGGGCCCGGACGGCCGGGAGAGAGGCCCGAATTTCGGTCCACGATACAGGTCAGGGCATACCGGTCGACCGGCTGAAAACCCTTCTCTCTCAGCCCAGAATGTGGGGTAAGAGGCGCAAGGGCGGTATCGGCTTGGTAAATGTGAACGAGCGGCTCGTGAGCATTTACGGACCAGAATATTGTTTGCGGATCGAAACCAATCCCGGTTCTGGTACCACCGTTCACCTGGTAATCCCCATGGACGGAAAGGAGGTGGTGGCCTCTTGATTCGAACCCTGATTGTCGATGACGAAGAACCAGCTCGCAGTGAACTCAGGCACCTGCTAAACCAAACCCGCCGGGTCAAAGTGGTGGGGGAGGCTGCTGACGGCCGCCAGGCACTGTGTGAGATCTTTCATCTCAAGCCAGACGCGGTGTTCCTGGATATCAAGATGCCTGAGATCTCAGGCCTGGAAATAGCCCGGCAGTTAATCAAGTGCAACCAGCCAAAACCACTCATCGTCTTTGCCACCGCTTACGACAAGTATGCGATCGAAGCTTTTGAAATCAACGCCATTGACTACCTTCTTAAACCCTTTGACTTCTCGAGGCTGTTGGAAGCAGTGGAAAGAATCCAAGAACGCCTAGAACACATGGAAAGCCCGGAGAAATACAAGTCCCGGGTTGAGTCCCTGTTAGACCTTCTGGAAGAACACGTGACTCTGAAAAAAATCCCGGTCCACAGTACCGGCCGGGTGGTTCTCATCGATGCCCACAAAATTTATTGTGCCTTCACTCATAACCGCAAGGTCTACCTCAAGACAAACCAGGATGTCTTTGAAACCGATTACACCCTGCAGAAACTGGGACAACGCCTTGGAGTTCCTTTTTTTCGGGTACACAGGAGCTTTCTGGTCAACCTGAGCCAGGTTAGGGAAATAATTCCGTGGTTCGGGGGGACCTACGAACTTGTCTTGAGCGACAAGCAAGCAACCAGGGTACCGGTGAGCCGGCAGCGGGTCACCCAGTTAAAGAGCTTCTTCGGCCTCTAAAAAAGAAAGTGCCACATTAGGGGTGGCATGGACCATGGAACACCAGTTAGGAAGGGGCAGCGGTGCTTCTTGGTAGTTCATTCCATCTTTGCATTTTGCACCAGCACTGGTGCTGCCAATGGAAACTGAAAAAAGCACTGCCGCCCAAAAAAATATGCAGACGGCACAACAGTCGGAATCACAATCTTTCCCTGAATAACCGGTTTACCAACTGGGGATTCGCCTTCCCGCGGGTGGCCTTCATCACCTGGCCTACCAGGAAGCCGAGGGCTTTTTCCTTGCCACCGCGGAAGTCCTCTACGACCTTGGGGTTATCCTCCATCACCTTCTCCACAATGGCAGCAATCTCCGACTCGTCAGTGATTTGTTTCAGGCCCTTCTCTTCTACGATGGTTTCGGGAGCTTTACCGCTCTTGCACATCTCCTGGAAAACCTGCTTGGCAATCTTGCCGCTGATGGTGCCCTTGTCAATGAGCCTGAGCAGCCCGGCCAGGTCCTCGGGCCTAAAGGGGAGGTCAGTGATTTCCAGACCCTTTTCGTTCAGGTAGCCCAGGACCTCACCCATCACCCAGTTGCTTACCGTCTTGGCCTCTGGATAGTGTTTAACACAGGCATCATAGAAATCAGCCAGGTCCTTGGAACTGGTCAGCACCTCAGCGTCGTATTCGGGAAGCCCCAGCTCCCGGACCAGGCGGGCCTGCCGCTCGTCGGGCATGTCAGGCAGCCTCTCCTGGATCTCCTCTACCCAGTCCCGGCTGATCTCGAGAGGTACCAAGTCCGGTTCGGGGAAATAGCGGTAGTCGTGGGCTTCCTCTTTTCCACGCATGGAAACTGTAATCCGGCGGTTTTCATCCCACCCCCGTGTTTCCCTTTCCACCTTTTCCCCGCGCTCCAGAATTTCCTTTTGGCGCTCCACCTCGTAAGCCAGGGCCCTCTCCACCGCCCGGAAAGAATTCATGTTCTTGACCTCGGTAAGGGTTCCGAATACCTCGCTCCCCAGGGGACGGATTGACACATTGGCGTCACAGCGCAGGGACCCCTCTTCCATTTTGACGTCCGACACCCCAGTATAGTGGAGGATTGTCCTTAACTTGTTGAGGTACAGCCGGGCTTCCTCCGGAGACCGGAGGTCAGGTTCAGATACGATCTCAATCAACGGGACACCGGTCCGGTTGAAGTCCACCAGCGATGTCTTCGGCCCGGTTCCCTCATGCAAAAGCTTCCCGGCGTCTTCCTCAAGGTGCACACGGCGGATGCCGATCTTTCTCTTCTTCCCGTCCACCGAAATCTCCACGTACCCACCCGTGGCCAGCGGCAGGTCGTACTGGGAAATCTGGTAGTTCTTGGGCAGGTCAGGGTAGAAGTAATTCTTGCGGTCAAACTTGCTGTACTTCGCAACCTGGCAGTTGAGGGCCAGGGCGGCCCGGATGGTGTATTCCACCGCCTTCCGGTTGATGACCGGAAGAACCCCCGGCATCCCCAGGCAGATGGGACAGACATGGGTATTGGGTTCTGCTCCAAAAGTGGTCGGGCAGGAACAAAACATCTTGGAATCGGTATTGAGTTCCACGTGAACCTCAAGCCCGATGACCACTTCGTATTCAGTCGTCACGCTATCACCTCTTCCTCTCAACTCAAAGCACGGCCTCTAGAGCTCCGGTCTTTCTTTGTGGTAATCGGTGTTCTTTTCGAAGGCATAGGCCACCCTCAGGACCGTACCATCGTCAAAAGGTTTTCCTATCACCTGGAGGCCAATGGGCAGGCCGTCTTTAAAGCCGCAGGGAATGGAAATCCCAGGAATCCCGGCAATGTTTACCGGGATGGTGCAAATATCAACCATGTACATACTAAGAGGGTCGGCAGTCCGGTCCCCCAGGGGGAAGGCTACCACCGGGGAGGTCGGTGCCACCAGGCAGTCAAACCTTTCGAACACCCGGTCAAAATCACGCCTCATCAAGGTTCTAACCTTCTGGGCCTTGAGGTAATATGCATCGTAGTACCCGGAACTCAGGGCATAGGTCCCAAGCATGATCCGTCTTTTTACCTCTGGACCAAATCCCTGCTGCCGGGTCTTCTTGAACATCTCGAGCAGGTCTCCGGCTTCCGCCCGGTACCCGTAACGGACCCCATCGTACCGGGCGAGGTTGGAGGAAGCCTCTGCGGGGGCCAGGATGTAGTAGGTAGACAGGGCGTACTCTGAGTGGGGGAGTGAACACTCCTCTGCCTCAGCCCCCAGTTCTGTCAGCTTGTCCACGGCCCCCAGGACCGCTTCCTTGACCGCCGGGTCAATGCCCTCACCAAAGTATTCCTTGGGAACCCCAATCTTGAGCCCCTTGATATCCCCGTTCAAAAAGGAGGTAAAATCCGGTACCGGAACATCGGCTGAAGTGGAGTCCATGGGGTCGCGCCCGCAGATCGTGTTCATCACCAGGGCGCAATCCCAAACATCCCGGGTGATAGGTCCGATCTGGTCCAGGGAAGAGGCAAAGGCCACCAGGCCGTACCGGGACACATAACCATAGGTAGGTTTCATGCCCACCACACCGCAGAAACTGGCTGGAAGCCTCACTGACCCACCGGTGTCAGAACCCAAGGCATAGATGGCCTCACCAGCGGCCACCGCCGCCGCCGAACCACCACTCGACCCACCCGGGACCCGGCTCGTATCCCACGGGTTCCTGGTCGGGAAGAAAGCCGAGTTTTCACAGGAGGAACCCATGGCAAACTCATCAAGATTAACCTTACCGGTAATCACAGCATCCGAAGCCTTCAACCGCTCGATAACGGTAGCGTCGTAAGGAGGAACAAAACCCTCGAGAATCCTGGAAGCACAGGTGGTAGGTATCCCCTTGGTACACATGTTATCCTTGATGGCCACCGGGATCCCGGCCAGGGGTTCAATCTCCTCTCCCCGAGCCACATTCAGGTCCACCTTTGCGGCCTTCTTCAAGGCCCCTTCTCGATCCAGGAAGAGGTAGGCTTTTACTGTATCCTCCACCTCATCAATGCGCTCAAAAACCGCCTCGGTCACCTCCACCGAGGTGACTTCCCCGCTGGAAATCAGCTTGTGCAGCCTTGAAATACCAAGTTCGTTGAGCTTCAAACCCAAGACCTCCTTATTCTGAGTCCCCGAAAAAGCAATAGCCGCCACCGCAGTCCGGCCCTCGTGTTTTCGAGGTCTAAGACCCCTCCAGAACCCGGGGTACCCTGATGCATCCCTGGTCCTGGTCGGGGGCATTGGCCAGGGCCTCTTCCTGTTGTAAGCATTTACCCACCTTGTCCGGGCGGAAAAGGTTGACCATGTCCAAGACGTGGTACGTTGGAGGAACGTCTTCGGTATCCAGCTCGCCTAGTTTCTCCATGTGGGTCAGGATATCGTTGAGCTGCCGGGTTAAGGCCTCCATTTCCTCCTGGGAAAGCTCCAACCGGGCCAGGTTGGCCACGTGTTCGACATCACCCCTGCTGATCTTCAAGTTCATGAACCCCCTTACAGCACTGGTAGTACAGCTACCCCAAGACATCACGCCACAGAAATTTCCACCCTCTAACGATCTTTCCGGCCCTCAGGTGGCGCGGAAGGCTGCTCCCATCCCAGCACTTTCTTGGCTCCACCAGGACAGGTCATTCCCTGCTCCCGACCTTGACCCCAAACCCCTCGAGCCACCTGATAAAAGCCTTTTCATCCAGGACTTTAACCCCCAGCCTTTGTGCTTTCTCAAGCTTGGAACCAGGGTTTTCTCCCACCACCACGTACCCTGTCTCTCTACTCACCGATGACACAGGCCGGCCACCAAGCTGTCTTACAACCTCCTGGGCTTCGCGCCGGGTAAAGGAGGAGAGGGTCCCGGTGAGAACCACTTTGACCCCCTTCAGCGGGAGACCGGCCCCTGTCCCCAGCCCACCTGCTCCAAAATCACTGCCTCCTCTGTCTCCAGGCCCGTCACCAACCCCCTGACTCATCTTCACCCCGGCCGCCCGTAGTTTTTCGATTACCTTCCGCGTATCCTCCTGCCGGAAAAAGGAGGTGACACTTTCCGCGATCCGGTCCCCGATCTCCGGGATGGCCACCAGGTCTTCGTGCCGGGCCTGCATCAAGGCGTCCATGGACCCAAAATGCTCAGCAAGGAGCCCGGCAGCCCGTTCCCCCACGTGGCGGAGACCCAGGGCATAGATCAGTTTGCGCAGGGGGTTTTCCTTACTTCTCTCAATGGCCTCAAGGAGGTTTGCTGCAGATTTTTTCCCCAGGCGTTCAAGCTGCACCAAGTCTTCGGCCTTCAGATAATATAGGTCAGCCAAGTCCCGGACCAAACCGGCCTCCAACAGTTGTCCCACGATTGCCGGCCCCAGTCCCTCGATATCCATTCCCGCCCTGGATGCAAAGTGGATAAGACCCTCCTTAAGCTGGGCCGGGCAACTCAACCCCGCCGGGCAGCGCCGGGCAGCCTCGCCGGGCAGGCGCACGGTTTCCGAGCCGCACACCGGGCAGGAGGCCGGCATCTGGAACTCCTTTTCGTCACCACGCCTTTCCCCCACCAGAACCTCCACAATCTCGGGAATCACGTCCCCGGCCT